>NZ_WTPX01000031.1 GCF_013036045.1 Alienimonas chondri | reverse complement strand
GGGGGAATGAAAGGGGGCGATGGGGGGACGTGTCAGCCGCGACTGAACGGGAGCGACTGGTGCGGCGCCGCTTCCAGGGCGAGGAGCCGCTTCTTCAATTCCACGCCGGTCGGGGCGCTGAACCCGCCCAGTCGACCGCCGGCGCCGACGACGCGATGGCAGGGCACCAGCAGCGGCACGCGATTGGAACGCATCACGCCGCCCACGGCGCGGGCCGCCTTGGGAGAGCCGGCCTGCCGGGCCAGTTCCGCATAGGAGACAGTCTCCCCGCGAGGCACCCGGCGCAGCGATGCGACGACTTTCCGGGCGAACGGCGTCGTCGGCTCTCCGACGGGAAAGGCCGCGAGATCGACCGGTTCGCCTGCGGCATACCGGTTCAGGGCGTCCGTCAGCGCGGGATACCAGTCCCGCGCCACGCCGTCTGCGGCCTCGCCGCCTGCTGACTTGGCGTCTGCGCCAACCGCGGTCGCCGCGGCGAGCGACGTGGGATGCCCGATCGAGAGATTCGTCACCCTCTCCCCCGCCCCGCTGACGGCGAACCAGCCGAGGTCGGTCTCGAAGACATGAAAGGGCATCGATCGTCTCCGCCGTCGGGGGATGGGAATTAGTTCGGGAGGAGCGCCATCGTACGCGGCGACGCGGGCCGGTTCCCCAAGTTCTCCGTCCCGTCGTACACTCCCGGCGTCCCGCTTCGTTCCGTCGGCCCCGTTCTTCGCCCCCGCCCTCTATGGACGCCTACAGCTCCATCGCCGACGACTTCTACGTCAACTGCAACCTGAACACCGAAATGCGGCTCCCCGAGGGCCGCGACACGACGTTGCAGTTCTTCGAGCGAATCCGCAAGAAGTACGACACGATGCGGAACTTCTACACCCGCGACAACGGCGACTTCGTCCTGGAAGAGGACAAGGACCGCGGGCATCAGCGATGGGTGAGCCTGGAGCCGCGCCGGGTGTGCAGCGGCTACATCAACCCGCCGGACATCGAGGAGGCGATGGAGCAGCACACCCTCGTGCTCCAGCAGATTCCCTACATGCTGTCGATCAGCCCGCTGGACTGCGAAGCGCTGGACTACACGCTCGGCTTCGACTTCACCTACCGCGGCAATCACGACGCCTTGGTCGTCGAGGCGTTGGGGGCCGGAGCGGGCGTCGAACCGCTGACGGACATGCCGGGTTGTTCCGTGCTGAACTACGAACCGGGCATCACCGTGGTGCTGGACGACGATTGCCGCTTGCAGGCCCGTCTCGCGGTCGAGACCCGCACGAACGCCTATCAGTTGCGGAAGGACGAGTTCCCCGAGGATCAGATCAGCGTGTACTTCACGGTCCGGCAATACGGGAGCCTGGACGCCGGCGTCGCGTTCGAGGAACGACTCGTGACGCTCCGCGAGCACTGCGACCGGCTGATGGACGAACACGTCACGGAGAGCATCCTGCGGCCGCTCTCCCACGCAATCGCGGCGAAGTAACCCTCTCGTTCGCCATCTCCCTCCGGGCAAGCCCGGTGATGCAGCGCCCCCCTTATGTCCGAAGTCGCCCTGCCCATCGATTCGACCTCACCCGCACGATCGCCATGGCGGATGCGGCTGCGGCGGGCATTGCCGTGGATGGGCGCCGGCTATCTGATCGCGGCGTTCACCGTGACGCACCTGCCGATTCCCCCGGGAACCGCGAAGGGGCTGCCGCACGTCGACAAGCTGGTGCACGCGGCGATCTTCGCCGGCATGAGCCTCCTGATCGCCGCCTGGCGGACGACTCGCTTCGATTCGATCCGGCGAGCCGCCGTAATCGCGTTCCTGTTCTGTCTGCTCTACGGCGCGGCGGACGAGTTCACCCAATCGTTCCTCGCCAGCCGGTCTTCCGACTGGTGGGATCTCTTGGCCGATGCGGTCGGCGCCGCGATCGGAATCGCGGCGTTCTTCCTGCTGATCCGTTGGTGGCGTCGGACTGAGTCGGACGGCGATTGAACGCCCGGGTCAGCGGACTTCGGCCGGTTCCAGCTCGTCGGCGAAGCTCTCAGCGAAGGAGTCTGAAGTATCGACGTCCCCGCCGATCACCTTGGGACGGTTCAGGCTGGTATGGGCCGAAGCGTCTTTCCGGCGATGTTTCTCCGGCCACAGGCGAAAGCCGCCGCCGTCCAGGCCGCCGGCCAGCGACCAGGTGCCCCAGATGCTGTCGTCCTCCGCGAAGCCGCGGTACAGCACGTCCCAGCGGGCGTAGCTCTTCGTCCACTCGGCCGTGCCCCGGGCGACGTCGTAGACGCCGCGGATCGTGAACGGCCCGCAATCGTCGGCGCCGGCGCCGGTCAGCCGACCGCCGCGAAAGTGCATGTCCTGCTCCGTCGGCCGGTCGGTCCGCTGCTGGAAGAACCCGGACCAACCGCCCGAGGGGAAACGGGCGTCCCGTTCGACGAAAGTTGCGGCGGAGGAGGAAGAAGAGCCGGACACGATCGACGTTCGTGCGGGGAGACGAAAAGTGGCGAACTGCGACGGAACTTCGCCGCGACGCCCCAAATCTTCGCGGAGAAGCGCTGCGAGAATAGCCTTCAGGACAGATGCCCGGCTCCCGAATCGGCGAGCGACGAAGCGATCTTCCCCTCTTCCGGCCCTGCGAGCCTACACTGATCGACCATCGGGCAAACGATTCCCTGCCCCGTCCGTATTCTCCCCTCGATCACAACGCCCCGCGCATGGCGAGCCTGTCGCTCCCCCGCACCCTCCAACCCGGGGGTTCCGCCCACAAGGCGATTTCCACGAACGTCATGCGTTCGATTCTCGCCGCGGAAAAGATCGGTTGGCCGCGGGCGCTGACCCCCACCACAAAGCTGAAGGGCATTCGGCAGTACTGGAACCGGGAGATGATGGAGCGGTACATCTCCAGTCGCGGGACGGAGCTGCCGCACGACGAGATCTGCCAGCTCCGCAAGCCGAATCCGATGGTCTCGAAGGCGGACGACGTCGCGCCGGAGAACAAGCTGTCCACGGAGGAACTCTCCGCGTTTTACGACAACGGCTATCTCCAGCCGTTCAAGGCGTTCGAGCCGGAGGAGATCCGCGACTTCGGTCGTCGGCTGTTGGAACGGTGCGACCGCGAGAGCGAGGTCTATCCCGGCGGCGACCCGCACCGCGACCGCCATCTTGAAATGCCGGAGATGATGCGGCTCATCGCCCATCCGGCCATCACCGACCGACTGGCTCAGTTGCTGGGGCCGAACCTCATCACTTGGCGAAGCCAGTTATTTCACAAACCGCCCGGCAACAATCCGGTCGGCTGGCACCAGGCGAGCACCTACATGTTCGAGGAGGAGTTCGGGAAACCGAGCGTCTTTCCCCCGGACATCAACGATCTATTCATGCTGACCGTCTGGATCCCCGCGGATCCCAGCACGAAAGAGAACGGCTGCCTGAAGGTCGATTCCAGCAGCGTCACCGAGAAAACTCGCTGGATGCGGCTGGGAGGAGACGTGGGGTTCCACGCCGTCAACTACGGCCCCTGCTACGACGTGCACGAGGAGGACGTCCATTACGTCGAAATGGAACCCGGCGAGGTGCTGATCTTCACCGAACGGGCGATCCACGGATCCGACGCGAATCGCTCCAATGCGAATCGCATGGCGTTCAACTTCCGCGTCGTACCGACCGACGTTCAGGTGTACCATCCCGGCAAGCGGTTCCACAAATCGTCTCAGATGAATCGGGTCTACGACCTGAAGAACTGGCGTCCGGTGGTGATCCGCGGGACCGATACGGTCCGCAAGAACGAATCCGTGCCGTGGACCGACTACGCCGGTTCCGAACCGATCCCCGGGAAAATCACCCCGGACGGCGCCCCCCCCAACCCGTCGGCGTCTTCCGATGCACCAGCGGCCGCCCACGTCCCCGCCGGTGCCTGAAACCGCGCCCGGCGCCGCGAGCCGCCCCGCAGACCCCGGGGGCGACGGCCTCCCGCGGCGTCTGCCGCTGTCGACGCTCGAGCGATATATGCTCGAAGACGATCGTCCGTCCCACCCCATGACCGGGGTGCACGAGTTGGTCGTGCGCGGCCCGCTGGAGACCGATCTGTTGCAGCGGGCGCTGGATGCGACCCGCCTGCGGCACCCGCTGCTCCGCCGGATCATCGACGACTCCGGCAAGGCCCCCGCCTGGATCCCCGCCCCGCCGCAGGCCACGGTGACGGTCGATCGCGCCGCGGTCGGCGTCCGCCGCACCCACCCCGAGGGGGACTGGCTGGATGTGCGACGGGAGATCGGGTTGAGGATCTGGGTGCGTGACGAGGCGCCGGGTGAAGACGGCGTCGCCGTCAGTCGGCTGTCGGCGGCGATTCACCACTGCGTCGCGGACGCTTTGGGGGGGTTGTCGTTCCTCATCGACCTGTTCGGAGAGATCTCCTCGCTCAACGGCGGTTCGCCGCTGGTGCCGGCTCCGAACCCCAGTCGAATCTTGCATCGCGGCGAGTTCTTCGATCAACCGGGATTGCTGCCCGGCTTGCCGAAGGGGCGACTCAAGCTGTGGGGCCATCTGCTGGACGGGCTCCGGCGGATGAACAAAACGGCGACCGTCCCGCTGGCCCCCGCGGGCGACGGCAAGCGCGTCTCCACCAAGCCGGAGCCCGGCGGGGACGTGGAGTGTCCGACGCCCGTCGATGACGTCTCGCCCCCTCGAATCGCCGCATTCACGGAGGAGGAAACGGCGAACTTCCGCGCCGCCGCGAAGGCCCGGGGGATGACGCTGAACGACCTCGCCCTCCGCGATCTGTTCATCACGATCCGGGACCACAACGCCCAGTCCCTTTCGAGCGCCGTGCCGACGGACGACGGGCCGACGGCGTTGCGGATCAACGTGCCGGTGAACCTCCGCGGTCCGGCCGATCTTCCCGCCTCGCTTCGGAAACCGGGCGACGCCGGCGCCGGACAGAGGCCCGGCGGGCTGTCGATCGCCAACAAGATCGGCATGGCCCTGGTCACCCGCCCGCCGGAACTCGCGGACGACCCGGAGGCGCTCCTCCAATCGGTCCACAAAGAGATGGCCTGGGTGCGGGAAACCGAACGCGGGCGGCGGTTCGTGGAGGCGATCCAGTTGGCGTACCGCTTCACCAGTCAAGCGCCGAAACGGATCTTCGGGGAGACCTGCTATGCGACGGCGGTACTGTCCAACATCGGCGATTTGGAGCGGGTGATCCCCCCGTCGCTGCGGGACGATCAAGGCCGGCTTTGCGCCCCCGCCGCCGATCCAAGTCGCACGCTGACCGTCACGGAGTACGCCACCGGCTCGCCCGGCCGGCCGCTCACCCGGGCGACGGTGCTGGCGGCGAGCTACGGGCGTCGGCTGCACTTCTACCTCCGCACCGACCCGCAGGAGATCTCGCCCGAGGCCGCTGACGCCCTATTGGCCGACCTCGCCGCCCGGGTTCGACGCAGCGCCGGATCGAACGGCTCGATTCCGGCGACTTGAGGCGAAACCACACGGTCGAACGCCTCTCGGAAAACATCCGCGACGAAATCAGGATATTCGCGAGAAGGACTGTTCGGGGACTGGTTGACGAGCATTCGCAGGATCAAATCGATCATGGTTCGGAGTTCCAAACCTTTTCCGTCGATAAAAGTAGAGACTTCCGGGGCCTCAGCTTTAGCTCAGGCGCAGATCCGGTTTTGATTGAGACTATGATGGAGTTCGCACCCAATGACGCCGACCGAGCTGCTCACTTCCCCGCCGCAGGCTCCCGCTCCTTCTCAGGCTCCACGCTCCATCGAATCTGCCGTGACTCATAGCGTTCCCGGCACCGTCTTCCTGGTCGACGACGACCCTGACGCTCGTGCTCAGTTGTCCTATCACCTGATGAAGGCAGGCTTCTCCGTACAGGCGTTCGAGGGCGCGGCTCACTTTCTGGCATCGGTCGGACCGCTGGACGCCGGCTGTCTCGTGCTCGACCTGCAATTGGGCGGGGACACCGGGCTTGATCTGCTGACGCTGTTAGCGGACCGCCACGAGGAGCGCCCGGTCGTGATGATCTCCGGCGAGGCGGAGGTGCCTTCGGTCGTGCAGGCGGTTCAGGGCGGAGTGGTCGACTTTCTGGTGAAACCGGTCGATCCGGCCACGCTGTGCAGTCGCGTCGCGCACTGTCTTGCGTTGGACGAACAGCGCCGCGCGAACGTGGCCGCCGAACGCGATTTGCGACGCCGATACAACAAGCTCACGCCTCGTGAACGAGAGGTGATGCCGCTGCTCGTCGAAGGGAAAACGGTCAAGCGGATCGCGGCGGACCTCGGCATCAGCCCGAAGACGGCGGACGTCCATCGGGGTCGCATCCTTCAGAAGATGGACTGCGACAGCGTCGTGGACCTCGTGCACGCGGTCCGCGATCTGAAGCTCGACTGAGCGCCCGGCCCGTGGAGCGAAGTCCGGCGAAGGCATAAGCTGCGGCTCCCGCGTGCCGTCCCCCGGCGCCGCCCCGCCCCCCGCCGAGCCGTTCCCCCGTGCGATTCGCTTCGTCGTCCGCCGCGGCGCTCCGTCTGCTTGCGACGCTTCTGCTCCCGGCGCTCCTGTGCCCGATGACGGCGCCGGCCGGTCCGATCGACGCCGCGGAGCCGGAGTCCGCGACGCATTACCGAGACTTCGTCCGCCCCCAGCTGGTCGAATACTGCGGCGACTGCCACGACCCGGACGACGAGAAGAACCACGTCGACTTTCTCGCCGCCGCGAGCGAACAGGGCATCAACGAGGATCGCGGGTTGTGGAAGAGCGTTGCGGAGCAGCTCCGCAATCGCACGATGCCCCCGGCGGACTCTCTATTCCAACCGAGCGAAGACGAGCGCCGCGAGCTCGCCGACTGGGTCGACGGATTTCTGCGAAACACCGCCTGCGACCGCGGACCGTACGCCGGGCCGGTCATCGCCCGGCGCCTGAATCGACAGGAATACGACGACACGCTTCGCGATCTGCTGTTCGTGGATCTCAAGCCGGCCCAGGACTTTCCCGCCGACGGCGCCGGCGGAGAAGGCTTCGACAACAACGCGGAGACGCTGTTCTCCTCGCCCATTCTGCTGGAGCGCTACCTCACCGCGACGTCCGCGGTGTTAGATGCAGCCATCGTGACGCCGAGGCTCGAACGAGCGTTCGTCCCCTCCGAGCTACTGCCCGAGACCGCCGCCGCCGGCCCGCGCACCGTCGCTCCCGGGGAGACGCTCACCGCGCCGGTGACGGTGTACGTCGAGGCGGACGTCGCCGTGACGGTGAAGCTGGTCGAAGGCGCCGCCGGCCCGGTCGCGCTGCGGGTGGACGGCGTGAAGGTCGGCACGTTGCCCCCCGACACCGCCGGCGGCGTCCCGCCTCGGGCCAGGGCCGTCGTGCGATTGAGCCGCGGCGTGCACTCCCTCGAGCTGCAAAACCCGGGGGAGACGCCGCTGCAAATAGAGGGCGTGACGGCTTGGGACGAACGCCCGCAGACCCCGTCGGACGCGACCGCCGCCGCCCATGAGGCGCTGCTCGGCGTGGCGCCGGGCGAACGTTTGAAGGATCTCCGCCCGGCGGCCCGGTCGGTTCTCGCCCGACTCGCCCGGCGGGCGTTTCGCCGCCCGGTCGACTCGGCGGAAGTCGACGCTCTGATGACGCTCTACGACCGCGCCGCGGAACGCGGCGATCCCTGGGAGGAAGCGATCAAGCTCGCCGCCCGCGGCGTGCTGCTCTCTCCCCGGTTCCTGTTCCGCACCGAACCCCCTGCCCCGGACCAGTCCGCGGAGGGCGAGCCGACTTGGGTGGACGATCACGCGCTCGCTTCGCGGCTCAGCTACTTCCTGTGGGGTTCGATGCCGGACGAGAGGTTGTTCGAACTCGCGGAGGCGGGCCGTCTGTCCGACCCCGCCGTGCTGGACGAACAGGTCGATCGGATGCTGGAAGATCCGAAGGCGAGCAGCTTCGCGGAGCACTTCGCCGGCCAGTGGCTCGGCACCCGCGACGTGGGCGGTCGGATTGCCCCGGATGCGAACCGATTCCGGCCGATCTTCAGCAGCGAACTGCTGGAGGATCTGAACGCCCAGCCGCGGGAGTGGTTCCTGTACCTCCTCCGCGAGGATCGCCCGCTGCGGGAGATCATCGCGGCGGACTACGTCGTTCTGAACGATCGGCTTTCCTGGCACTACGGCTTGGCCGAACCGCCGGAGAAGCTCCGGCCCGACGTGGGCGGGAGTCGCGATCGCGGTCAGAAGTGGATGCACGAGAAGGAAGTCGATCCGACCTTCCGCCGCTTCGAGCTCGAAGAGGCCGACCGCGACCGCCGCGGCGGCGTGCTGGGGTTGGGCGGCGTGCTGCTGGCCAGCAGCTATTCTCATCGCACCAGCCCGGTCCTGCGGGGCGCCTGGGTGCTGGAGACGTTGGTCGGCGTGAAGGTGCCCTCCCCGCCGGCGAACGTGCCGGAACTGAAGGTCGGCCAGAACGAGAAGACGACCGTCCGCCGGAAGCTGGCCCGGCATCGCGAGGACCCGGCCTGTTCCGCCTGCCACAACCTGATGGACCCGCTCGGCTTCGCGCTCGACAACTACGACATCATGGGGCGTTGGCGCACCGAGGAGGGCGGCGTGAAGATCGACGCCTCCGCGAACCTGCCGTCCGGCGAGACGTTCGAGGGACCGGGCGGACTCCGCGAGGTGTTGTTGCAGCAGGAGGATCGGGTGCTGCGTCACCTCACGGCGAAAATGCTCGGGTACGCCTTGGGCCGCAGTCTGGAAGACGGCGACGACTGCACGATCGACCGGATCGTCGACGAGGTGCAAGCGGAGGGCGGCACGGCTCGGTCGCTGGTGAAGGCGGTCGCCCGCAGCGTGCCGTTCCGCATGGTCTCCCGTGACGCGGCGCCGGCGCCGACCGCCTCGCTCGAAGCCGACGCGCACGAAAGCGCCCCGGCCGGAACGACCGGGGCGAATCCGTGAGTCAGGCGCCGGGCGCGGTTCACATGTTCGGCACGGGCATCGCGTAGGGGGTGACTTCCAGCAGCCAGTAGCGTTCGGCTTTGCGGATGTCCCTTTCGCCCTTGGGAACGGCGACCGTGACGGGCGTCGGGACGCCGGTGTCCGCCGGCTTGGCGGCCCACTTGCGGGCCGTGCGGACCGCCTCCGGATCTTTCGGAGAACTGAAGCTGCCGATCGTTACCACGCTGCGGTGGCGATCATGCCAAACGTAGGCCTCCTGGTTCTCGCGGTTCCGCAGGATCTGGCAGAGTTCCCACGCCTCCCGGCCGGCCTCGCTGAGGTCGCCGGAGACGTCGACCCGCTCGCCGACGTCGGCGCTCTTCGTGCCGCTGACCTGCGTGAGCGTCCGCCCGCGGAACTCCTTCACGACCACGCTGTAGTTCCCCTTGCACTTGTGCAGGCCGTATTCCTCCCCGCTGTTGAGCCGGACGAGCAGCGGGTCGTTGATCTTGCGCAGCCGCTGGAGTTGGGCGGAGTCCAGCAGCGGATTGACCGTGACGAAGGCCCGCGACAGCGCCGAACGGGGCCGGCCGTTCGTCGCCTGAAAGAACCCGCCGCCCTTGGTCCGCACGAAGCCCCCGGTGGCGGCTTCCGGCTCCAGCGTCGGGCACTTGACCTTCGTTTTGATGTGCTTGAGCAGCTTCTGGGCGATCTTGTCGTCAGCCGTTTTGAAGTTGCCGGCCAACACGCAGACGCCGCCCCGCATGGTGGCCATCAGGCGCTCTTTCTCCTGACCGTCGGGGCTGAGGGTGACGAGGGACTGCGTCTCCGTGTTCATCGCGTACACGTAGGCGGGAATGCCCTGGTCCCGGAGTTCCCAACAGACCCGATCGGCGGCCTCCGCGGGGGTCAGCCCGGTGTCGTTCCCGCCCCGCAGCGGATGAATCGCGGCGACCATCACCATGTACGGCCCGTGATGGCTGCCGAGCGTGTACCGCTTGGTGCGGTCGGACTCGACGGCGCCGATCGCCGGCGCGGCCGCGGTCAGCAGGATCGCCGCCGACAGCGCCGCGCAAGCGGTGCGTGGCAGGGAGAACGGGAGAGAGCGGCGGGCGATCACGGGCCGAGTCCGGAGTGCGGGTCGAGAGGACGTACGACAGTGCAGCGTTGGTAGGTCGAGCCGCGGCCCCCGGTCCACCCCGGTTCGCGCGCGACGGTGCGGGCCTCAGCGGGGGCGATCGCACCCGCCGAACCACCCGGCCGACATCTCCTCCGCCGGCGTGGGCGTGGGCTTGGGCGTGTGCGACGGCATAGACGACGGACGCGAGGCGCTCACCTCGAACGCCTCCGCCATGGCAGTCGTCGGGGAGCGGTGCGCTGTCAGGGCCGGCGCCGTTCCCAGCAACGCGAGGATCTGCGTCGCCTGCTCGATCCGGGCGAGTTCCGCCGCCACGTCGACGTTCGCCTGTTCCACGAACCCGGGCTTCGCGGGGGCGTTCGCGACCGGATGCACCGGCCCCAGTGGGCGATAGAGCGAACCCACCAGCGGCTCCACCGCCGCTGCGTCCGCCGGGGCGACGACGGCGACGCGGCCGACGATCACCTCGTCCGCCTCTCCCGCATGCACGCCGAGGACGTGCCCGGCGGCGTCGATGTGGAGCGAAGTCAGATCGTCCTCGATCGCGATCGGTCCGCCGCTCGTGCCTCGCACCCGCCAAGAGGAGTCGGCGGCGAGGACGAGAGAGCCGTCTTGAACGCGGAACGAACCGTCCCGGGTGAGCGTCGCCGAGGCGCTCCCCCCGTCACCGATCAGCGCAAACCACCCCGGCCCGGTGAGGGCCAGATCCAGCGGCCGGCCGGTTTCCGTCAGCGAACCGGGCGTGAGGTTCACCCGCACGTCGCCGGTCGGTCCATTCGATTCGACCCGCCGATAGCCGGGGGTGAAGGCGCCGGCGAGATTTGTCCGCGCCGCGGCGATCGTCGCGTGGAGAGTGGCCAGTTCCGCGGACTGCTCGGCAGACGGCCGCGGCGATGCGGGCGCCGGTTCCGGCATGACCGGCAGCGGGGCGCCATGCGAAGGGGCGAAGGGCACGACGGAGCCGAACCGTTCCCGCATCGCGGTGAGATCGTCCAACGCGGCCGGCGGCAGATCGGCGAGGGTGTCCGTCCAGATGTCCGACGGCTCGGCCGGCGGCGGCGGCGCGGTCGGCGCCTCGAAAGGCTCCGGCGTCGGCAGCGGCTCCGCCATCGCTTCGGCAAAGTCCGGCGAGGCGTCTGGGCGCGGCGGCTCGTAGTCCGCCGGCGGCGCCGGCCACTGGCGAATCGGTCCGGCGCCCGGCAGCGACGCGACCCGCAACGGCATCGTCTCGGGTTCCTGATCCGCGGTCGGCGCTTCGTCCTGGCTCTCCGCCAGACTCTCGACGGGCGCCGGCGGTTCGACGGCGGCCGTGGCGACGGATTCCGGTCCGGCGAACAGGGCGGCGAACAGCGTCGAGGCGGCGAACAGACTCCACCCGCCGACCGTCAGCCAATTCCCCCGATCGACCAGTCGGCCGAGCTGCACGAGGCGGGAGACGGAGGACGTCGCCGACGACGAATCAGCGGCGGGCGGGTCGGACGGGGCGGCGCTCATGCGGAGCGCGTCGCACACAACCGGCGGAGCGGTCAAGACGTGTTCGCGCGCGGAGAGGCACGGAGGGACTCCGACGAATGCGCCCCGTAGCGAGCGCCGCTGCGGCCGCGCTACCGGCCGTCGTTCGCGGTCGCCGCGGCGCTGCGGAGCCGGTCAATCCGCCGGTACCGCAGACCCAGCCAGAGCAGCACGCCGGTCCACATCGCTCCGAAGGCCGGCACGGCCCAGACGCCGAGGGCGGCCAACGGCAGGGCCGCGGAGAAGAAGACGGTCGCGATCAGATAACACACGCCCCAGGCATGTCCGCCGAGCGTGTAGAACGCGGCCCCGGCCATCATCGCCGCCACGCCGTAGGTCACCCCGGTATCCCACCCCTGCCGCCAGGCCATGACGGTCAACAGTCCTCGGGCGATCAGGTACCCCGCCCAGATCGCCCAGATGGGTCGTTCGACGCTGTCGGTCGGCAATACGCCGTGCCCCTTACGGCGGGCGCAATACAGCACGGCGACCAGCCCCAGCAGCATCGCGGCGCCGGGGAGCAGATGAGCGAGCAGAAACCCGAACCCCGCCCGTTCCAGGAAGAAGATCGCGATGTGCGCCGCCGCGACGACGCCCGCGAACGCCAGGAGTGAGCGGCCCCAATAGCGGAAGTGGTCTTCATGCCGGCTGGCCGTCAGCGCCCCGGCGACGCGATACGCCAGCCCGCCGGCTCCGCCGCCCGCGGCCTGCACCGGCTCCCCGGCGAGGAACCGACGCATCTCCGCGGCGACCTCCGCGGCCCCGCCGTACCGCGATTTCGGATCCTTCCGCAGACACTTCATCGCGACCGCTTCCAACGCGCGATGCGCCCGTGCGTTGAGCGAACGGGGGGGCAGCGGATCGGCGTCGATCACGCGCTTCAACACGCCGATCGGCCCGTCGCCCTCGTCCGTGAACGGCGCCCGACCGGTGAGGAGATGATACAGAATCGCCCCCAATCCGTAGACATCCGCGGCGACGCCCACCGCCCCGCCGGCGGAGTCGTGCCCGACGGCTTGCTCCGGGGCCATGTACCCGGGCGTGCCGACGATCTGCCCGGTGCGGGTCTGACCGACGCTGACGGTCGGCGCGGCGCCGTGCTCGTCGGTTCCCGGCGGACCGAAGCGCTTGGCAAGGCCGAAGTCCGCCACCTTCGCCACGGGGATGCCGGCGGTCGTCTCATCGCAATCGCCGGTCCCGCCGTAGGGAGCGGAGCCGCTGCCGCGATACCCGGACGGCTGGCGATCCGCGGCGAGGTCCAGCAGGACGTTCGCCGGTTTGAGGTCGCGGTGCAGCACGCCGCGGGCGTGGGCGTGACTGACGGCGTCCGCCACGTCCGCCAGAAACGCCGCCGCCTCCCGCGGCGGAAGGGGCGAACCCGCGGCGTAATCGCAGAGGTTCGGCCCCGCGACGAGTTCCATGGAGAGAAACACCCGCGGTCGCGTGCCGTCGGGCGCTCCTTCGCTCGGCGGAACGACGCCGGCCTCGTAAACCCGCACGATGTGCGGATGACACAACGCCGCGCTCGCCGCGGCCTCGATACGGAACCGGGCGAGATCGTCCGCGGTCGCCTCGTCCGGGTCGGCTCGCAGCACCTTGACCGCGCAGGGCCGCGGCGGACTGAGTTGCCGGGCCTCCCACACCACGCCCATTCCCCCGCGGGCGAGTTCGGCGATCAGCTCGTAGTTCCCGAACCGTTTCGGAGGGAGCGCATCGGCCTCCTCCGGAGCGGCGCCGGCTTCGTGCAGTCGATCGTGGCCGTCGAAGAAGGCCCGCAATTCGTCCGCGAGGTCCGGGTGGCGCTCGTACGCCGCGTCTCGTGCCGAGGGGGTCGAGTCCTCAAGCAACTCCGCGAGAACGGCGTCGAGCCGATCCTCGCGGTCGTCGTCCGACTCCGAGCGATTTCCCCCGGCAACGAGCGTCCGCCCCACGTCGAGGATGGTCTGATCGGCGCCGGGCCGGGGGGAGATGGGACTCACGACGACGAAACGTCGCGGAGCGGCGAGCAGTTCATCCGCCTTCGCCTCCCCAGCCCAGCCAGCGATCGCCGGCGTGGTGGATCGTGCCGAACAGCCGCACCGGCACGGGCGCCGCGTCGGCGGCGGTCAGGTCGGCGTGCAGCGAATACTGCATCACCGGTTCGAGCCGGGGGATCGACAGGTACGCCCCGCGGCGGTCCGGCGAGAGCGACACCGCCGCCACCGGCCAGACGTCGTGGCCCTCCTGCTCCGGATCGGACGGGCGCAGCTCCGGCGAGCCGTAGTCCGCGGTGCGTTTGTACGTCCACGCTTCGATGTCCCAGTTCGCCGGGTCGGCGGCTTCTTCGGCCAGTTCCGTGGCGAAGCGCAATTCGAGTCCGTCGCGGTGGACCTTGAGGGAGGTCGGCAGCCGCACGGGCGCGTCGGTGCGTCGGAGGCGCTGGAGGCAGCCGTCCTTCACCGCCGCGGTCTGCCAGCCGTCCAGGCCGCAGACCCACAGGTCCGCCGTGCCCGGGAAGAAGCGTCCGCGACACACGCCGGCCTGGAACGTCACGCCGGGCAGCGGCATCACCGCACCCTGCGCCCGCGGGGCGCCGGGGACATGCAGGTCTTCGGTCAGCACGAGGTTCGCCGTGCAGCGGCCATACGAGAGGTGCAGCATCGAACCAGCCAGCGAACCCCACGCCTCGTCGCAGTGATCGTCGCAGGGCACCCAGCACTGACCGCCGGCGCTGGTGCAGACGGCCCGCGGCATCCAGAGGGCGGGCTGATCGAAGGCGATCGTCGCCTCCCGGTGGGCCGTCGGCACGAACCCGGCGTAATACTTCGCCGCCGCCGCGTCGGAGACGGCGACCGACGGATCGATCAGGTGCAGCGGCGTCGCCGGCACCCAGTTGCCCTCGTTGTCCGCGGCCGTCACCAGTCCCGCGAACGACGAACCTTCCGGACTCAAACCGATGCCGTTGGGGTGCCGGAAGCCGGTCGCGACGACTTTCATCTCCGCCCCGTCCGCCGTCACCTGCACCAGGCAGCCGCCCTGCTTCGTGCTCGCGGAGCCGCTTTTGAGGAAATAGAAGTTGCCCTCCGCGTCCGTCTCCAACCCCATCGCATAGGCGTGCGGTTGGCCGATGATGTCGAGGTCGGCGTTGAAGCTCTCGTAGCGATCGGCCTCGCCGTCGCCGTTCACGTCGATCAGCTTCGTGATCCGGTCGCGGCCGAGCGCGAAGATTTCCGGTTCGCTCTCCGCCGTCAGACGTACCGTCATCCCGAGCGGTTGGTAGAAGCCCGTGGCGAATCGGCGCCACTCGATCTGCGACAGGTCGCCGTCCAATCCCCGCACCTGCCAGACGTCGCCATGGGCCGCGGCGACGTACGCCGTCCCGTCCGGCGTGAAGCCCAGACCGGAGAGGAACAGCAATGCGTTCGGCGGGTTGTCGAACGGCAGATCGACCGTATCCACGGCGAAGGCCTCGGCGGATTCCGCCAGCGGCTTGCCCAGCCGGCCGGCGGTGACCAGCGGCGTCCATCGCGGCGCCGGGTCGGCGTACGGCGCCCCCAACTGCCACCGAACCCGCAGCCCCGGCCCGCCGGCGGGCGGCGACAGTTTCTCCCCGCCGAGACCGCTTTCGTAGCGCGTCCCGTTCTCATCCGCCAGGAATCGCACCACCTCGCCGGCGATCGTGAAGTGCAGCGTCACGTCGGGGCCGTCGACCGTCAGGGCATCGTATTTGACCTCTGCCGGCGTCACCTCGCCTGATTCGTCGCGGACCGTCCAGCGCGCGGTCTTCGGCAGGCTCCAGACGCATTCCCCGCCGACCTTGGGCAGATCGATCAGTCCGTAGCGGCGGTCGGTGTGTTCGAGGAACCGGCCGCCCCAGCCGCAACGGGCGACGCCGGTGAGCGTGTCCACGGCGACGTGCTCCTCCGGCGACGCCCCCGGCACGGTGATCGCCACCCCCTTCAAGATCTTCTCCCCGTCGGGCAGGCTGAGGCTGCTGAAGAAGAACGGCCCGGGGTCCATGTCGCGGATGCGATCGTCGATCCAGTCCGGCTCCTTCTCGACTTCATAGGGCAGCTTGGCGTCGGTTCGGCTGACGGGGGTCCAGAGTTCGTCGAACGTCCGCACGCCGCCCCGCGGAATCTCCAGCCCCGCGGACCAGGCGATCGCGTTCATCAGGAACCGCCGGTGGTTCGCCTCCGTCCCCTCTCCCTTGAGGTTCTTCTCGAAGTGACCGCCGGTGAAGCCGACGGCCCGATGTATCGACCCGCCGGACGTCACTGCCCGCTCGAGCGCCCACGCGACGGTCTGCGATGAGGTCGTGCCGTCGTCCTCCGGCAGCGGGGCGGTCAGCAGGGGCGTCCAGCCGGCCTTCGCCTTCGGAAACGAGAGGTGGTGGTAGAACTCGTCGTGTAAGTGATGCGGTTCGACGCCGTCCGTGACCGGGTGATCGGCCGTCGGCGTGACGGTCGGTTGGGCGAAGTTGATGCGGCTCTCCCACCCCTTGGGGTGCTCGCCGCCCTCGTAGTCGAACCGTCCGCCCACGACCGCCATCGCGGAGTCGTGCAGGCGGTCCGGCAGGAACGTCGACCAGTGCAGCAGCACCACGCCGCACCCCCGCGCCGCGGCGGCTTCGAGCTGCGACCAGCGATCGCCAACCAACAGCGGATGGTTCTTCTCGTCGCGATCGCCGCCGCCGGAATAGAGGAACACGCAGTCGGCCCGGTCCAGCGCCGCGGCGTCCTTCGGCCAGCCGACCGCGGTTTCGACCCGCAGGCGCTCGCCGACGTTCGAGTCCTTCAAATACTCCGCGAGCGCGGCGACGGTCGCGGCGTACTCGTGCGTGCCGGCGGCGTGAGAATCGTCCTCCCCGGCGATCAGCAGCACGGTCCGAACCCGGTCCTCCCCGGCGTCGGCTTCGGCGCCGCCGGAGTCATCCGGCGGCGGGGCGAGGGCGGCGCCCAACAGGGCGGCGGAGAGGAAAAGAGACAGCGGAGCGGAAGCGAGCACGTGGGGACGTCCGGGCGGGGCGAACGCCCGTTATCCTACCCGGGTCCGAGGCTCGCCGCCCCCGCCTACTTCCCTCCGCCGACGCCGCCATGAGCGACACCGCCGCCGATCCCGCGACCGCGGGTCCCGCCAGCTCGGATCACCGATTCCAAGTCGATCTGCGGGGGGTCATCGAACTGCTCAGCGAGCACCTCTATTCCGGCCCCCGGGTCGTCGTCCGGGAGTTGCTGCAGAACGGCGTGGACGCCCTCACCGCTCGCACGGCGAAGGACGAAGACTTCAAACTGTCCGACGGTCGGGTGACGCTCGAACTGCTGCCGGCCCGCACCACCGAGGACGGGACGAATCACCCGCCGACGCTCTCCGTCAGAGACAACGGCGTCGGCCTGACCGAGCCGGAGGTGCACGAGTTCCTCGCCAAGATCGGCCGCAGCGCCAAGCGGGGCGACATTCAGGAGGACACGTTCATCGGCCGCTTCGGCATCGGTTTGCTGGCCGGGTTCCTCGTCGCGGAGGAGATCGTCGCCATCACTCGCAGCGTGGAGCCGGACGCCCGCCCGGTCGAGTGGCGCGGCCGGGCGGACGGGACGTACACCGTTCGCACGCTGAACGCGGACCTCGCTCCCGGCACGCAGGTCTTCCTGCGGGCCCGTGAGGATCGCCTCGAACACTTCGAGCCGGAGACGGTCAGGGAACGGGCCGCGAGCTACGGTTCGCTGCTGCCCTTCCCCGTGACCTTCAAGCACGGCCGATCCGGTCCCGACGGGGGGGAGGAGCCGCTCAACGAGGTTCCGCCCTGGGAGCAATTCCCGACCGACTCGCCCGCCGACCGCGAAGGATTGTTGGAGTGGGCGGAGGCCGCGCTAGGCAAGAAGTTCCTCGATGCCTTCCCCGTGACCTCCGACGCCGGCAAGGTCCGCGGCGTGGCGCTGGTCCGGCCGGAATCGACCGTCCGCAGCCGCACCGGCGATCATCGCGTCTATCTCAAGCGAATGTTGCTGAGCGAGAAGGCGGACGGTCTGCTGCCGGACTGGGCGTTCTTCGTCACCTGCGTGCTGAACGCGGACGGCCTGCATCCGACCGCCAGCCGGGAGGAACTGCGGGACGACGCGGAGTTGGCCGAGGCCCGCGACGAACTCGGGATGAGCCTGCGTCGCACGCTGCTGCGGTGGGCGGCGAAGGACCGCGATCGGTTGCATCGACTGATCGACGTCCACTACCGGGCCGTGAAGCGGCTCGCCGTGGAGGACGAGGAGTTCCGCAAACTCGCCGCGGACTGGCTGCCCTTCGAGACGACCGCCGGCCGGCTGCGGTTGGAGGAGATCCGCAAGCGGTCCGACGATCGGCTGCGATTCGCCTCGACGATGGACCAGTTCCGACAGCTCGCCCCGGTGGCCAGCGCTCAGGGGATGGTCGTCGTCAACGCCTGCTACACGGACGAGCAGGAATTGCTCGAAACGCTGCCGGACGTGCTGCCGGTGACGACGGAGAAGGTCACCGCGGCGGACCTCTCGGAGGACTTCACCGAACTGGAAGATGACGCCTGGGACGCCGCCTCGACGCTGCTGAACGTCGCGTCCGACGCCCTCACCCCGCTGGACTGCACGCCGGACGTGCGTCGGTTCGAGCCGAAGACGTTGCCGGCGCTGTACGCCATCGGGGAAGAAGCGAGCTTCCTGCGAGACATGGAACGGTCGAAGGAACAGGCCAACGAGCTCTGGGGCGGCCTGCTAAACGAGATGCAGAAGGCTCGCCCGCAGGTCGAGGGGCCGCGCCTCTGTTTGAACTGGTCGCACCCGCTGATCCGGAATCTGGCGGCGACCGCCGCGACGCCGGACGACCGCGGCGGTGCCGTGGCCCGCGGTACGGTCCGCACCGCCGTGGAGTTGCTGTACGTTCAGAGTTTGATGCTCGGCCATTATCCGCTGGGCGAGGCGGAGTTCGAACTGTTCGGCGACAGTCTGCTCGGCCTGATCGCCGCCGCCGTCGATGGCCGCGGCGTGGGCCGAGCCGACGGGGCCGGCAAAGAGAGCGACGATGGGTGATGCCGTCGCCCGAGAGCGGTTGCGGCGACTCTTCCCGGAGTTGGAAGCTCGGCCGCACGACCTTGGCCGAATGCTCGGCTGGGCCGAGGCGGTCCGACTGGCGGACGCCGGGGACGCTCGCGACGACCAGGTGCGAGCTCGGATCGGATTATTGGACGCGGCGACCGGGGCGGGACTCAACCGGGCCGACCGCGTGCTGCCGGCGTTCGCATGGCTGCTGGCCGAATACGACCGCGACCCGGCCCGCGCCGGCGGAGTCTCCGCGGCGACGCTCGTCAGGTTTTACCCGCTCGCGCTGTGGGGCGCGATGATGGACCCCGCCGTTTTCCGGGGCCGACTGATTGATCTCACGAATGATTTCGCCGCCCGCGTCAAGCTGTGGGGTCGAGGCGATGACGATCTCACCGGCATCCGCCTGCTCTTGGTCCACCATCTCGGAAGAGAGAGCCGTCTGCCGACGGCGGATCGACTGGTCCACCGGCTCGCTACCGCGGCAGATCGCCGGATTCCCCAACTGGCTGGCCCCTGGGCGTTCCGACTGGCCAAGGCCGTTCCCGTACCGAAGCTGTGGGAGATTCCTGACCGACCGCTCAGAGCGAGCGCCTACGAGATGCCGCACGACGTGGCGGCCCGGTTGCGGCGGGCCGTGCGGGAGGCTTGTTCGCGTGGCGTGGGGAGGAAGCGAGACGTGGCGAATACCCTCCCTCCGCTGCTCCGAAGGGCGTTCCGGTTGGGGCCGCACGCGCCGGTCGGCATCCGCTTGGAACTGTGGCCCGCGGCTGCGGCGGCCTGCGAGGTGCTGGAAGCGGCCGACCCACGAGCCGTCCGACTTCGCTTGCCACCCGGCCTGGGCGCTCAGGGGGACCAGCCGGCCGATTTTTCCGTAGCCGCCGCGGCACTGTCGGCTGAGGCCGACCGCCTTGCCGCGGCGTTCGACCGGCGCAACGGAAACGGCCTCGCATCGGCCCGGCTGCGGCGGGACCGGGCGTTCGTTCTTGGCCGCGATTACCATTGGTGAGTCCCCGCCCGTCCGTCCCCGCGCCGACACCGCCGCATGAGCGAAAGCGACGCCTTCCACCGCGAGCTGTTCGAGCTGGAGGTCATGCCCTCGGGACCGGCGAAGGTCGCCGCGCTCGCGGATCTGGCCCGGCGTACGGAGGCCACCGGCGACCCGGGGCGGTTGCGGCGGGTGCGGTGGGCGCTGTTGATCGCCGCGGCGGGCACGGAGTTGGGCGACGACCGCGTCCTGCCGACCTTCGCGGCGCTGCTGGCTGATTTCGACGCCGATCCCGACGCCGCCGCCGCGGACGGCTCCCCGCCCGACCGCGTTCTCACCGCCTACGCGGAGGTGCTGCGGTACACGACCCGCTACCCGTCCATTCCGCGGGAGCGGGTCGAATCGCTCCTCGACGACTTCGCCCGGCGGGTCGACGCGCTCGGCGGGGACGAGGCGGACATGTACGAGACGCGCCTCCATGCCCGCGGCACGCTGGGCGATTTGGAAGCGGTGCCCGCGATGTGCGTGGCGATGATCCGGGCGAGGGAACGCGCCGGCCTCCCGCGATCCTGGGACGCCGAGGCCCTCGCCGGCATCTACACCGCCCAGCCGGAGCGATCGCTGGCCGCGATGCGGCCGGTCATCGCGAACCAGATCCCCGGGGCGTGGATGTGGCGGAGTTCCTTTCTGGAGTGGTCGCTGCGACCGCTGATCTGGGCCGGTGAGGAGGAGGAAGCCGACCGAAACTTCGCCGAGGCCGACGCCCGCTCCGGCTCCTGGCTGTTCGGGGACATCCTGTTGGCGGAGTACGCCTCCCGCCGACTCGCCCGCCAGCCGGAGCGGATGGGCGAGGAAGATGTCGAGCGATTGCGGACCCGCGTCCGCCGTTTGTTGAAGGCGGCGCCGCAGATGGGCCCGAGCTTCCGCGGGCAGGCGTATCAGGCGTGCGGCTTCGCCTGCGAGGCGCTCGCCGCCCAGCACGACGAACCGCTGCGACTGCTGCTGCCGGGAGAGGATGATTCGACCTCCCCGCCGTTGCGCAGTCCTTCAGACGTCGTCGCCCCGCTGCTTGCCGAGGCCGACCTTCTGGACGAAGCCTTCGCAGCCCGCAACGGCAACGAGTACCTCGCGGTCGAGACCGCGGGGAATCGGGCGTTCGTGTTCGGTCCCGGCTCCGGCATCGATCGCGTGCCGGCGCCGCGCCGCGAGCGGTTGCGGGCGCTGTGGGAAGCGGCCGAATCGTCCGCCGATCCGCTGGCCGACGCCTCGGACCAGGTTCCCGGCGACGATAACGGCGACGACTACAGCGACGAGCCAGGCGATCGGGGGCCGCGGACGTGACGACGGCGCTCGACGACGCGCTGGAAGAGGCGGCCTCCCGGCCGTACGACGCGGGGCGAGTGGATGCGTTCGCCGACCTCGCCCGGCGGGCGGAAGCGGACGGCCACGCCGAAGCGGCGTTCAATGCACGGCTCGGCCTGTTGGACGCGGCGGTGATGACGAATCGGTTCGACATCGCCCTCTCCACCTTCCCCCGGCTGCTGGCCGATGCGGACGCCGAGCCGGGCCGATTCCAGTTGGAAGATCAACTCCTGCTGGCCTTCCCGATGCTGCTGGGCGGGGCGACGAGCTTCCCGGAGATCCCCCTCGAACGGCTCCGCGAACTCGGCGAGGACTTCGCCCGTCGCGCCGCCGCCGCGGGGCGACACGATTCGGAGATCGCCGGCGGCCTGTTTCGCCTCGCCGCCGCGACCGGCGATCTGTCCCGGGCCGAGCGCTTGCTGAAGCGGATGTCGAAGCCGTGGGGCGGGCATTTTGCGGAGTGCACGCATTGTCGGTTGCGGCACGAACTGATGTTGCCCTGGTGCGCCGAGGATCACCCGACGATCCTCCGGCTGGTCCGCCGCTTGATCGACGAGGACCTGCGATGCGTTCGCTTTGAGTTCTGCGGCCCGCGCGAGGCGCTGATTTTCCGCTCGCTGACGCTGGCGGGGGAACTGGACGAAGCGATTCGGCGCTACCGCGTCGCGGCGGCGGGAATGCGGTCCGGTCCGTTCTGGGTCGTGATGCCGGGGCTGCATCTGTCGTTCCTTTCCCACGTCATTCACCGCGGCGGAGCGGACGGACTGACCGTCCCGGAGGCCGGCGCCGCGCTCTCCGCACTGCTGAGGCGATGCGTCGGGCTGGCCGACGGAATCAGCCCGGACAATCGCATGGAACTGCTCACGCCCGCGGCTCCCGCGATCGCGGCGCTGGCGGAGATCGGCGACCCGCCCCCGCTGCGATTCCCCGCCGGCGATCCGCTCGCGGACCTCGCCGGCGAGCCCGGGCAGGCCGACCCGGATGCGCTGGCCGCGGCGATGGACGCGGAGGCGGAGGCGCTCGCGGAGGCGTTCGACCGCCGCAACGGCAACGCGTTCCACCGACGGCATCACGCCCTGCACCGAGCATTCGCCCTGGGCGAATTGGCGCCGCCCGCCGCAGCCGGGAAGGATCCCTAGCGATGGACGACGATCTCGAAGCCCTGCTCCACGCCGCCGACGCTCACTGCCACGGGCCGGGACGAACCGCGGCGTTCGCCGACGTGGCCCGCCGCGCCGATGCCGAGCGAGACGAGCGCATTTCGTTTTGGGCGCGGATGGGGCAGCTGGATGCGGCGATGATGGCGTCGCAATATCACGTCGCACTCGCCCTGTTCCCACGCCTGTTGAAGGACGTGGACGCCGATCCGGACGCCTGTGACGACGGCGGTCAATTGATGGTCACGTTCCCCTCCCTGCTGACCGGAGCGACCTGTTTCCCGGACGTCCCGCTCAGTCGACTCCGAGAGCTGGGCGAAGAGTTCGCCCGCCGGGGCGAGGCGGAGGGCTTGGCCGACGCGGAGATCACCGACGGACTGCTCAACCTCGCCCAGGCGACCGGCGATCTCGATCGCGCCGCGGAACTGCTGCATCGCATGTCGCATCCCTGGAACGGGCACTTCGCTCTCTGCGAGCACTGCCGAGTCCGACAGCGGCTGGATTTCGCCTGGTACGCCGACGACCTGCCGGCGATCCGCGAACACGGCCGCCGACTGATCGACGGCCGATTGACCTGCGTGGAATACGTATGCCACGGCCTGCGGGAACCGTTCGTGCTACGGGCGTTGGTCGATGCCGGCGAGGACGAGACGGCCGTGCGTTACTACGGAAACTGCGCCGCAATCCTGCGATCCGAGCCGCACCGGGTTCACGCCGCCGGGCTGTGCGCCATGTTCCTAGGTCACGTCGTCGCCCGCGGGGGCGTTTCCGCCCGCTCCGCCGAGGTCGCGAAGCGGGATCTCCAAGGTCTGCTGCGTCGCACCGTTCCGTTCCTCGGGGACGTCGCCCCGGACGACCGGATGCAGTTCCTCTCCGCCGCGTCGCCGTCGCTGGAAACGTTGGCGAGAACGGGCGACGCCCCGGCGCTGGCGTTTCCGAAGGGGGACGCGCTCGCTCCGCTGGCGGGGGCCGCGGGACGATCGGACCCGGCCCCGTTGATCGCCGCGATGGATGCGGAGGCCGAAGCGTTGGCGCTCGCGTTCGACCGACGCAACGGCAACGACTTCCATCTTCGCCTGCACCGCCGGGCACGGACCTTCGTGTTCGGTGCAGCCGTCCCCGCTAACCCCTGACGAAAGTCGCCCCGCGATGTTCTCCGCCGAAGATCTTCCGCCCGACGTGTTCGAGGCCGCGGAAGCGGCCTACTTCGCGCCAGACGGCCCCGCAAAAGTGGCGCTTTGGGAGTCCGCCGTCGCCCGCGCCGATGCGGCGAACCTCCCCGCGGAGGTGCGGATGTCGTTCCGGGAGGAGTTGGTCGAAGCGGCCGCATCCGACGGCGTGAAGCAATACGATCGGGCGTTCGGCCCCTGGGCGACCCTCTTGGCCGAAGCGGATCGCGATCCGG
Source organism: Alienimonas chondri (assembly GCF_013036045.1). Classification (GTDB taxonomy): domain Bacteria; phylum Planctomycetota; class Planctomycetia; order Planctomycetales; family Planctomycetaceae; genus Alienimonas; species Alienimonas chondri. The sequence goes on along the minus strand of NZ_WTPX01000031.1, from coordinate 16,361 downwards.
ACGCGGAGTGGGTCGATTGGTATCAGCTGCTGTGGAAGTACAAGTGGCTCAGCGATTCGACGGGCGAGTACGCGGCGATCCCGCGGGAGAAGATTTTCGCGATCCTCGACGACTTCGCGGACCGGGCGGCGGCGCACGGGTTCTCCGCGCGGCCCGCGGAGAACTACCGGGCGAACAACGCCTGGCTGCTGGGCGACGTCGAGGCCGCCGCGGCGGCGATGAAGCGTTTCGAAGCGGCCCCCCGCGACGGGCTGAGCGACTGCCGCGCTTGCGAGACGGCGCGGGCGGTGCAGTTCGCCGTGCAAACCGGCGACGACGCAGGCGCGGTCGAACGGTTCATCCCCCTCGCCGCCGGTCGGCTGGGCTGTGCGGAGGAGCCGGAGAACACGCACGGCATGCTGCTCGCCCCGCTGATTCGCCTCGGCCGCGACGAAGACGCCGCCGAGCGACACCGCATCGGCTTGAACGCGCTGAAACGGTTCCCGCAGTTCGTGTCCCGCGGCGCCGACCACCTCGACTATCTGACCCGCACCGGCGATCTGACGGCAGGCGGGCGGGTGTTCAAGCGGTTCGCCCGCTCGGTCCCGGCCGTTCCCGATCACGACCGCTGGCGGTTCCTCGGGGCGAGCGAGGTGTTCCTCGAAGCCGTCGCGGCGAAGTCCGACAAAGCGAAACGATTCGCCCTCCCGGCCGGCTTTCCCGTCCCCTACGCCAACGGGCCGGACGCCGGCGGCCCCGTGAAGCCGTCCGACCTGGCGGCTCAGATCGGCGCCGCCGCGGACGCGATCGAGGCGAAGTTCAACGCCCGCAACGGCAACGACGCCTTCACCCGGCGCCGAGCGGCGGCGCGGGCCTTCGCACAAGGCGCCGGGTAACTTCCTTCCCGAACCGGTCCGCCGAGGGCCGGGTCCGACTCGCCTTTCCGCACGCCGTACCGCGATGTTCGATCACCTGCCGCCCGAGGTGCAGTTCGCCTTCCTCTTGGCTCGATCCGCTCCGTCCGGGGCGGCGGCGGTGGGGCTGTGGGAGGAGGTCGTGCAGCAGGCCGACGCCGCCGGGTGCGACGTCGAGTTCCGGATGCAGGCGCGGCTCGCGGTGGTGCGGGAGGCCGTGATGGGGGCGAAGCAGTACGACCGGGCGCTGACGCCCTTCGCCGTCGTGCTGGGCGAGGCTGACCGCGACCCCGAAGCCGAATGGGTCGACTGGCATAGCCTGCTGTGGAAGTACAAATGGCTGGCGGATTCGCTGGCGGACTACCTCGCGTTCCCGGTCGAGCGGGTGATGTCCGTCCTCGACGACTTCGCCGCCCGCTGCGAGGCCCACGGGTTCAGCCCGCGGCCGGCGGAGAACTACCGGGCGAATACTCTCTGGATGCTGGGCGACGAAGCCGCCGCCGGCGAAGCGTTCGCCCGATTCGAGGCGGCCCCGCGGGACTCCCTCAGCGATTGCCACGCCTGCGAGGCCAGTCGAACGGTCACGCACGCCGTCCGGCTGGGCGACGACGCCGGAGCCGTCGACCGCGCCGCGCCGCTATTGAATGGGTGCCTGAGCTGCGCCGAAGAGCCGGAACGCACCCACAGCGAACTGCTCGCGCCGTTGCTGCGACTCGGGCGTGACGAGGACGCGGCGGAGCAGCACCGGCTGGGGTTGAACGCGTTGAATCGCTTCCCGCACTTCACCTGGTGCGCCGCCCGACACTTCCTCTACCTCGCCCGGACGGGGGCCGCCAAAGAGGTTCCGGCTCTCTTGAAGCGAACGGCCGACGCCGTCGGCGGAGCGTCCGACGACAATCGCCGCGAATATCTGTCCGCGGCCGGCGTTGCGCTGGAGCGGCTTTCGGGGAACTCCGATCGTCGCCGGGTGATGCGCCTGCCGACCGACTTCCCGATCGAAGAGTTCGAGAACCCGGTGCGTCCCTCCGAGCTTGGCGCCATGTTCACGGCGGCGGCGGACGACCTTGCCTCACAATTCGACGCCCGCAACGGCAACGACGCCGTCTCCCGCCGGCAGGCCGCGAGCCGGGCGTTTGCGACGGAGGGGAGATAAGCCTCATTCGTGACAGTCGGGGGCCGACAAGGACGCCGCATCGGGAATATATTGAAATATCAGCTCGCGCCGTGGAAACCGCCGCTTGTTGGGCCTGCGCCGACTTGACAAGATCGATTTTCCGATCTTTCACAAGGGCCGAGTCATGGATCGTTTCGCGCGTTTCCTCCTCCTGCTGGCGCTGCTGGCGCCTGCCGCTCCCGAAGCGGTCGCCCGCCAGAGGGACGCGACGGCGAAACTGGCGCCGACTCCGCCCAGCGGCAGCGCCGGCCTGTTCGTCGGCGTCAGTCATCCCGCCGACGTGCCGCCGGCGGCGGCCGGAGCGACGTGGGCTCCGGACGATGCGGTTCTGTTGGCCCACACGTTCGTCGTGGAATACGGCCTGATTCCCCCCGCGAACTGCGTCGTGGCGATCGACCGGATCCCGCAGAGTCCGGCGTCGGTCAAGCGGATGAACGCATTGCGGACGAGCGGCGTGCAGTTCCTGGGCACCTCGCGGAACGAACTCTTGCAGGCGCTGTCGAACGTCGCCGGCGCCGCTTCGCGATGGGGAGCCGCCGATCGACGTCCGACGGTCTGCGTGTTCGCGGCTTTCGGCTACGGGACGACTGAGAACGGTCTCCCCTACTTCGCCGCCAGTGATTCGACGCTCAGGCGGCTGGGCCTCGAGGGCATCTCCGTCCCGCAGGTGCGGGCTCAGATGGCTCTCTCGTCGGCCGCCCACCGACTCACGTTCTGGGATGCGTCCCTCGATCGTTCGACCCCGCAAATGGTCAGCCCCGCGATCGACGTGCCGGGGGCGGTCGCGATCGACGCCCAGCGACGGCAGGTTCTCCAATCGGGCGGCAACGAAGCGTTCATTACCGGTTTCGACTCGGGCGAATCCAGCTTCGAGATCGAATCGACAACCGGCGGGATCGGACTCACGGCGTGGAGCTTCGCGGCGGCGCTCGGACAGGCGGAGACGGACGTCGATCGCGACGGGGTCCTCACATTGGCCGAGACGGCCGCGCGGGCGAACCTCAACGTCGCCGCTCTTCTCCGGGCGGAGCGGCAGAAACTGCCGGGGACGCCGGCGTTAAAGCAGACGATTCGCTGCACCGCCGGTCCCGCGACGCTGCGATTGCCGCTGGCGAGAACCAGCGCCTCCATCGGCGGCATCGGCTTCGGCGCACGCCGACCGTCTCCGCCGGTCATCGTCGGTCCCGGCGGAACGGTCGTGCCGGGGTTCTCCATCGCGCCGCTCCCGCCGGACCCCGACGACGTGGCCTCCGATCTCGTCGGTCGGTTGACGCGACGGATCGGACTATTCGGGTACACGAGACAGCTTCATCTGCAGCTTGCCGCGGTGTTGGTGGACGGTCGGGCGCCGGTCGATTTGCGCCGGCTCGCCGATCGCTTCGCCACGCAGCCGGATCGCTTCTTCGTCCCCGCGATGACCGCGGAACTGGCCCAGCTGTCCGGAACCGGAGCGGTGGGCGGGATGAACTCCGGGTCGGGCGATGTGCCGCTCGTCTCCAACGCGGGGGCCGTCGGTCCGGCGGTCGCCCCGCCGCCGAAATTCACCGACAGGGAGATCGAGGCCGCGATCTCGGCCCTCGATGCGGCAGACAAAAGCCGGGACGCCGCCGCCCGCGAAAGGGCTCTCGTCAAGATCGCGACGATCGTCGCCGAACAACCCTCCGCCTTCGCAGCGGGACGACGGAAGACCGTGCTGCGCGAGTACACGACGATGCGTCAAGAGGTCCGTACGAAGGTGGTCAATTACATGGCGGAAGTGCCGGACGGCGCCGGCGGGGAGCGGACGGAAGCCCGCACGCAAGAGGTTCAGTACACGGTCGCCGTGCCGGTAACGAAGGTCACGGAAGCGGAGATCTACGATCCGACCGCGATGCCCGCGTCGATCCAACGGGCGCTGGGAGGACGATCCGCGTCGCTCGGCTCGCTCTCCGCCAAGATGCGGACGGCAGGCATTCAATCCGAATCGCCGGAGGCGCTCGATCGCGTGCTCCGACTGCTGACCGTGGCGGAGAACGTGGCGCGACGGAGCCTGCGTCCGAACGCGGCGGAGGTCGCTCAGGCACTGCTCCCCAGTTCGGGAGCGCCCGCAGCTCCGGCGGACGAACCGAGCGACGGCGGCGCCTGACTCCCGGCGAAGAGTCCTCCCGTCGGGCCCTTCGGGTCAGGCCGCGACCATGGTTCACACTTCGTTGTTCCGCACCGCGGCCCGCTGGGTGAGTCCGGTCAACGCGGAGCGGCTCAGCGGGGTTTCGACCTCGTACCCCTTCACGGCCGGCGTGGTTTGAGCGCCGATCGGGCCGGGGGCGTCGGGCATCGCCCGTCCCAACAGGCCGAGCAGGTCGAGGCTGAAGTTGCGGAACGTGTCGTGGAACGTGGCGACCGCCGCGAACGGCCACGGCGGGATCACTTCGGCCCGGCCTTCCTTGACCGCACCGAGTGCCGCGTCGGCGGCGTACTCCGCGCTGCAACTCAGGCCCGGCAGGCTGTCGAGGATCTTGAACCCTGCGTATTCCACCTCGTGCTTCCCGCGAATCAACGCATGACGCGGGGAGCCCGTCCGCATCAGCCCCGGGCAAGCGGTGGTGACGTACACGCCGAACTTCACCGCCTCGGTCCGCAGCCCCTCGCTGTAGCCAACCAGCGCGTGTTTACCCACGGTATAGGCGTTGCCGTGCACCAACGGAACGCGGCCGCCGATGCTGGCAATGTTGAGGATGCGTCCGCTCCGCCGCCGCTTCATCGCCGGCAACACTTCCTCCGTGAAGAAGTACGGCCCCCAGAAGTGCGTGGCGAGGCTGTCCTCGTAGTCTTGGGGCGTTAACGAGGCCTGCGGACCAAACGAGATCAGCCCGGCGTTGTTCACCAGCAGATCGACCGGGCCGAGCGCTTCGGTCACGGTCGCGAGGAATCGCCGCACGGACTCCCGATCGGTCACGTCGCAGACGCCGCCGACCACCCGCCCCGGTTCGCCCCGCCGGGCCAGCTCGTCCGCGGCGCGTCGGACCTGATCGGCGTCGCGGGCGCAAATCGCCACGGCGGCGCCGGCGCGCACCAGTTTGCGAGCGATCACCAGCCCGAATCCCCGCGACCCGCCGGTCACCACGCAGGTCTTCCCCGCGAAGCTGTACCGGCCCCGCAATGCACGCGTCGTCAGCTTGTAGCCGACGGCGGTCCCCGCGGCGGTGAGCGTCGCCGCTACGGCCGTACGGGCCAACGCGGAACCTAGACGGGCGGGAGTCGACGACATGCGAGGGCGAAGCGAACGAGTTGGAAGTTTCTAGGCGACAAGAAATCTTAGCCTCGCTCCCCCCCGGCCGTCGCGCATTCCTTGCCCATCCAAGGGGGGCTGACCTTCAAGCGATCGGAGCAGCCCGGTACAGTCCGCGCGCCTGTCGTCCCCTTCCACACAAACGCTCGACCATGTCCTCCACTGCCCCGCCGCTGCTGGGAATCGATGTGGGCGGTACGAACATCAAGGCCGCCGTCGTGGATGCCGGGGGCGTGCTGCGGGGGCGTGGATCGGTGCCGACGGAGCAGGAACTCGGTCCCGCCGCCGGCTTGGACCGAATCGAAGCCTCCGCGACTCAGGCGCTGACCGACGCGGGCGTGAGCCTGTCGGAGATCGCGGCGGTCGGCTTGGCCACGCCGGGGCCGATGGATCTCAAGCTCGGCAAGCTGCTGTGCCCGTCGAACCTGCCGGGCTGGCGAAACTGGGCGATTCGGGAGGCGGTCGAAGCGAGGTTCAGTAAGCCGACGACGCTTCAGAACGATGCGAACGCCGCCGCTTACGGCGAGTACTGGTCCGGCGCCGGCCGCGATGCGGACAGTCTCGTCCTGTGGACGTTGGGTACCGGAATCGGTTGCGGCATCATCCTGCGGGACGCCGTGATCGAAGGGGAACACAGCCACGGCAGCGAGTGCGGGCACATCATCGTCGATTCCCGGCCCGACGCCCGCGAGCATCCCGGCACCGGGATGCGGGGCACGCTGGAGGCGTATTGCGGCGCCCGCGGCGTGATCGCCCGCACCCGCGACGCCCTGGCCGCGGACCCGGGGACCTCCCGCCTGCACGAGCAAATCGCGCAGGGGGAGAAGCTGACGCCGAAGTTGGTCTGCGAAGCCGCCGCCGCCGGGGACGACCTCGCGACGGAGATCCTTACCGAAACGGCCCGCCTGTTGGGCGTGGGCACCGTGTCCGTGCTGCACACGATCGATCCGGATTGCGTGCTGTTGGCGGGGGCGATGACCTTCGGCGGGCCGGGCACGACGACCGGCGATCTGTTCCTCAAGAGGATCCGCGAGGAGGTCCAACAGCGGGCGTTCCCGACGGTGGCGGAGCATCTGGACATCAGCTTCGCCAGTCTCGGCGCCGACGCGGGCGTGGTCGGGGCGGCTGGGTGTGCGCGTCGGGCCTTCTCCGCCTGACGCGACGTTCGTTCGTCCAGACCGCAGTCGACGGCGATCGATGAACGCCGTGCGATCGGCCCGGTGGGCCGACGACCGCTTTCGTGGCTCTCCGGGGCATTGGCGCAGGGATTGCACTGCTAGGTGATGCATCAACAGGAATTTGACAACTCACCTTCGGAACATCACCATGAAGTCCTTCATCACAGCCGCCGCGATCGCCTGCCTGGCCGGGTTCGGCACCGCCGACACCGCCGACGCCCAGCTCCGCATCAGCGTGGGGAACGGCGGCTATGCCTATGGCGGATACAACTCCAACAGCTACCGCCCCAGCTACGGTTACGGGGTCCAGCCGTCGTACGGCGTGCGTCCCTCCTACGGCTATCCGTCCTACGGGTACAACCGCGGATACTCCTCTTCATACGGGTATCGCGGCGGTTACTCCCCGGGCTTTAACAGCGGGTTGTACGGCGGACGGACCTACGGAACCGGCCGTTACAACACCGGCTACGGGTACAACGGCGTCTACGGCTCGAACCGCGGCGGCAGCTTGCAGGACGTCCTGATTCGTCGAGGCGTCCGCGAACTGCTTCGCTAACGCTCGTCGCAGTGAGCTGAAGCGATCGCCCCGACCCGGCGGCGAACGATTGACTACACGCCCGCCCGCACGTCTTAGTGCGGGCGGGCGTGTTCTTTGCGCAGATAAGAACGAAGACAGAAGGCGACCGGTCGATCCCCACGGTTCGTCCCCGATCCGCCGCCGCAGGAGACGCGACGGCAGAAGGTCGAGAACTCCGAGCGTTCGTCAGAGGATCGAAGAGCCCTTCACGCTGATGCCCTTCAACGCCATCTTCAATTCCTCGGCGTTGGGGCTGACCTCGAAAGCGACGGCGCGGGAGATAAAGTCCCGTTCGACGAAGCTTTGCAGACTGTCGTTGAACTTCTGCATCCCCTCCTGTTTCCCAAGCGAGATCGCTTGAGCCAACTTCTCGTCCTGCTCTTCCATGATCAGTTTTCGGACGGTGGGATTGAAGGTCATGATCTCCACGATCGGCACCCGCTTCGGGTCGTCCTCGCCTTCTAAAATCGTCGGCAACAGCTTCTGAGCGACGATGGCCTTCATATTGAAGACCATTGAACTGCGAATCGCCGCGTGCATATCCATCGGGAACAGGTCGAGAATACGGCCGATGGTCGACGGGGCGGTACTGGCGTGAATCGTGCCGAATACCAGGTGACCGGTTTCAGCGGCGTGGATGGCGGTCTCGAACGTTTCCCGGTCGCGAAGCTCGCCCACCAGCATGATGTCCGGGTCTTCACGCACCGCGTGCTTCATCGCGACCTCGAAGTCGATCACGTCCTGCCCGATCTCCCGCTGGTTGATCAGACATTTCTCCGCATCGTAAATATATTCAATCGGGTCTTCGATGGTCAGAATATGCTTCCGCATATTGTGGTTCACCCAGTTCAACATCGACGCGATCGTGGTCGATTTGCCGGAACCGGTGACGCCCGCCAGCAGAACCATGCCCTGGTCGAACTTGCACAGGCTTTCCATCACCGGCGGCAGGTTCAGGTTCTCGAAGTCCGGGATGAATCGCTCGATCCGCCGCGCGACCATGCCGACTTTACCCATCTGCGTCAGCAGGTTGACGCGGAAACGCCAACTGTCCCCGTCGACCTCCATGATTTTGGCGAAGTCCGCCCCGCCGTCCCGGTGGAAAATATCGAGGTTCCGCTGGTCCATCATGGGGAACAGCAAGTCGACGATCCCCTCCTCCGTCAGCGGCGCCTGATCCAGTTCCCGCAGCGTCCCTCGGATGCGAAACACCGGCGGGCGACCGACCTGCAAGTGAATGTCGCTGCACTTGAGTTTGATCGCCGCCTTAAAAATGCGATCCACCTCCAGCGGGGCGCCGTGCTTGAAGGTCGATTCGGTCCATTCGTGGGGCAGCACGGCTGGGTCTCGCGGAAGGACGAAGGGAGGCGAAAAAACGGGCGACGAGGCGACGATGAGCACGTCGGCGACGGGCCGAGCAGTCTACCGCCGCCCGAAGGCCCGCACGAGGGGCGGGATCGGGCGAGTCGGCGGGTAGAATGCAGTCCCCCTCGGCGCCGCCCGGCGGTCTTTCGCTCCCTGATTCGTTCGTTCCGACTCTGATGGTTCCCGCCCCGTTTCGCCGGCGAACTCGACGGTGATCGGTTCGGATCGAGTGACCGTCGTCGAAGAGAGGGCCGACCGCGCCCGTGACGGCGACGCTGCGCCCGGTCGGCTGATCGTCGCGGTCGCCGCCGCCGGGCCGCTGCGGACCGCGCGGTCGGGCGTGTTCGCGCTCGTTCTCAATGGGTTCGTGTTTAGTCTGGTATTGGCCGTCTGGACGCAGAAGCCCGGCGCCTGGAACGGCCCGGCGATCATCGGGCTGGGCCTGATGAGCGCCGGCGGCTTGGCGGTCGCGATCCCGTTTCTGTGGGCGTGGGCCAAACGAGCGTTCACCCGCACCCTGGTATTGGTGGACGAATCGTCCGTCGTCGTCCGCACCCGCTGGGCTCTGCCTTGGCTCGCGCGAAGGGCGACCGTCGTCCGCGACCCCCGCGGCCCGACCGACCACGCCGCCGCTCGTCGCCGCGGCGTGTGGTGGTGGCCCGGCGGATCGGTGCGCACCGTGCAGATCTTCGCCGGCGGTCCCGGCCGGACCGTCGCCGCGGCGCTGCCGCCGGAGGAAGAGCGACGACTGGTCGAACTCCTCAACGGTCGGTTGCTCTCCCCGAATCCCCCGGCGGTGGTTATGCGGGCGACGTTCGATCCCGCGGTTCGCACGGCGCTGGAGGGCGGCTGGGCGGTGCGGCGGGCGATGAGCCCGGAATCCCTGCCGGGCCGCGGGCGACGCGGGCGGCTGCGGGTCTCGGAGGAGGCCGACGAAGTCGGGACGCGCGTGGTGATCCGCACCCCCGCCTACGAACGCTGGGGCGACCGGTTGGCGACCGGCATGGTGCTGATCGGCTTCGGCGTCGTCGGCACGCTGATCCTGATGTGCCTCGGCGCTGCGGGGCTGGTGGGCGGTCTGCCGCTGTGGTTCCAATTAGGCCTTGCGGCGGCGCCGGCGGCGTTGTTCACGGTCGTGCCGCTGGTCTACGGCGTGTGGGCCGGGTTGGGCCGGGTGACGGTAACGATCGGCACGCCGGCCGGGGCGGACCCGTTCGAACCGAAGCCCCCTGCGGAGATCGTTTCCCGGTGGCACATCGGCCCGATCGGCCTGACGTGGCGGGCCGAGGTCAGCGACGTGCGGGCGGTCTGGATCAGCGGCAACACGATCCGTCCCGGCCACCGTCAGGAGGGCGTCGGCGAGCCGCGGAAGGTGTGCGCCCTCACCCCGCATCTGGCGATCCCGGTCACCGGCGATTACCTCCGCGACGCCACCCGCACCGAGGCCGCCGCGGTCGTCCGCTGGGCGCTACTGAAGCACGGCAGCACGCTGCCGGGCATGCCGGGTGAGAGCGACTGAGGAGCGCCCCCGTCGCCCGGCAGCCCGAGGCGCGAGCCGAGGCCGAGCGGCAATCGTAGGCTCACACGACCTCGGCTCGCGCCTCGGGCTGCCGACGCTCTTCGGTGACGGCGTTCAGGGCACGACGTAATTCACCCGATACGGCGGCTGCGGCAGGGGCATGCCGGCGCCGAGGTAGAATCCCGTGTGCGCGGATTGGTTGTAGCCGACGTTCTGCCAGTCCACCGACACCCGGTAGTGCGGGTCGTGCATCAACGTCCGCAGACAATGCGGCGTCGGGATCGTGCTGACGAGGATCAGCAGTTTGCTGTCGTCCCGCGAGCGGAGGATCAGTTCTTCCCGCCAATCGCCCAGCACGTCGGCGGCCAGGCAGGGATTGGCCTTTGTGCCGTTGTTCGCGGAGGCGAAATAAGGTTCCCGGTAGCCGGTCACCAACCGAATCTCGTCGCCGGTCTCCGGGTCCCATTTGTCGATGATCGTCCCGTCGAGCAGTTCCCGGATCAGATCGCCGTCCCACCAGATCCCCATATTCGTCCAGCGGGGCTTGCGGGGGTGAATCATCTCGCCGTGCACGTCGAACACGCCGCGGCCGCCGGAACTCCAGAACTCGAACCCGGGGGAGGCGGGATCGACGTCGAAGGCGACGCCGCGGCCGACGTCCCGGTGTGGGAACTTCTTCCAGATCGCCGTGCCGTCCGCGGCTCGAAACTCCATACCGGCGTCGTGGCTTTCGCCCTCGTGAATATCGAACACTTCCAGCCCGGGGCGTTCCGGGTCCATATTTGTGACGTGCAGGGCGTCGCCGTGGCCCAGACCGGTGGTGTAGAGGCCGGTGCCGTCGTCGTCGATCGCGCAGGCGCCGTAGACGATCTCGTCGCGGCCGTCGCCGTCCAGATCGGCGACCGAAACCTGATGGTTCCCCTGTCCGACGTACCCGGCCAGCGCCGGATCGCCGAGGGTGTCGAAGATCCAGACTTGCTCCAACCGGCCGTCGCTCCACCGCCACGCGGCGAGGCAGGTGCGTCCGCCGCGGCCCCCGCGGCCGCTGTAGTACCCGCGGCCGGTGACGAGGAACGGCCGTTCGCCGTCCAGATAGGCCACGCAGGCGGAGAAGCGATCCATCCGATTGCCGTAGTCGTCGCCCCACACGTCCCAGATCTGATCACGAGTCGGGCTGTCGGTCTCCGGATGACGTTGCGGGACGAAGGGCGTCGAAACGAGCGCCTCGCCGGTGCGACCGTCGAACACCGTGAGGAACTCCGGCCCGCGGAGAATCGAACCGTCACGCCCCAGGTGATTGGCGTCCGGATCACCGAGAACCTGCCCCGCCCCGTCGACCGTGCCGTCGGCGGTCTTCAGGACGACTTCGCCCCGGCCGTCGCCGTCGAGGTCGTAGGCGGTCATCTGCGTGATATGGGCGGAGGCGCTGACGTTCGGGCCGAGATCGATCCGCCACAGCTGCTCGCCTTCCAGCGTGTAGGCGTCAATCAGCACCGGCCCGGTGCCGCTTCGCGGCGTACCTCCGCCGCCGCCGCGGGTGTTCGACGGCTCCCACCGCAGGACGTATTCGTAGTCGCCGTCGCCGTTCAGATCAGCGACGGCCACATCGTTGGCGTGGTATTCGAAGGGCCGCCCGCCCCGGCTGCGGCCGCCCTCGGGTCGCTGGAGCGGGATGCTGAGGAAGGGATCCCACGGGGCCGCCGCCGATCGACGGCAGGTGCCCCCGAGATCCGCTTCCAACCCCGGCCCCACGGCCTCGACTCGCCACGTCGTATCCTCGGCCGGGTTCCAATCCCCATCGACGAACCACGTCTCGCGCAGCGGTTCGGCATTGAGTCGCGCCTCCGTCTCGTCGCCGGTCGTGCGATAGAGGTTGAAGCGGACCGCTTCCGGATCACGCCCCAGCATCCGCCAACTTAGAAAGACGCCGTCGCCCTGAGGAATCGCGACCAGTCCGCGATCCAGGCGTTCGACCGCCCGCGGGGCGTGCTCCCCTGTCCGTTCGACGAGCGGGAGCGCCGCGACGTCCTCGGCCGCGGCTTCCTCCGACGTCGGCGGGGCGACCTGCCGCGCCGGCGCCCGTTCAATGCCCCACGTGAAGAGGGTTGCTGTCAGGCACAGCGGACCGAGTCCGTACGTTCTCAAACCGTGACGCATCGCTCTCTCCAAGGTCTGTCGCTCTCGTTGTCGAACGGCGGGGGTCAGATGACCCGCACGTTCACGCCCCGCCCGGCCAGGGCTCGTTTGCAGTCGGGCACGGGGTGGGTGCCGTCGTGAAAGATGCTCGCCGCGAGGACCGCATCCGCGTGGCCGGCGGTGAGGGCGTCGTACAGGTCGTCCGGGCCGCCGGCGCCGCCGCTGGCGACGACGGGGATGCTCACCGCACGGCTCACCGCTTCGGTGATCTCCAGATCGTAGCCCGTCTGGGTGCCGTCGGCGTCCATGCTGGTCAGGACGATCTCGCCGGCGCCGCGGTCCGCCATCTCGATCGCCCAGGCGACGGCGTCCAACCCGGTCGCCAGGCGCCCGCCGTTGATGTGGACGTCCCAGGCGCAGGATGGCGGATGGGGGATGTCGGAAGTCGGATTTGACGATGCTTGTTCGATCCAGCGCTCGCGGAAGCCGGGCTGCTCGGGAGCCGGCCGTTCGACGAGTCGCAATCGCTCGGGGATCGCACGCCCGTCCATATCCGACTTCCGACATCCCAAATCCCACATCACCCTGCGCGGGTCGATGTTCACCACGATGCACTGCGCCCCGAAGCGTTTGGAGGCTTCGCTGATGAAGTCCGGGTCGCGCACCGCGGCGCTGTTGACGCTCACCTTGTCCGCCCCGGCGTTGAGCAGCGCCCGCACGTCGTCGCAGGTGCGGACGCCGCCGCCGACCGTGAGCGGCATGTGCACCTGGTCGGCGGTGCGGCGGACGACGTCCAGGATCGTGCCCCGCCCCTCGTGGCTGGCCGTGATGTCGAGGAAGACCAATTCGTCCGCCCCGTCCTGCTCGTAGCGGCGGGCGACGTCTACCGGGTCGCCCGCGTCCCGCAGGTTGACGAAGTTCACCCCCTTCACCACCCGCCCGCCGTGGACGTCGAGGCAGGGAATGATCCGGGCAGCAGGCATGGGCGCGACGGGCGAAGAGAAGCTCGGCGAAGACGTTCGATCGGCGGCAGGATAACCAGCCGACCGCAAAGAGCGGTTGTGAACGCCCGAATCGCAGCGCACCGTGAGGCGTGCCCCGCCCGGTTCGGTTCCTCCCGCCATGTTCTTCGCGTCTCGTATCGCTCTTGTTTCGGTTGCGGTAGGCATGGCCGCTTCACTGTCGGCTGTCGGCTGCGTCGATCGACTCGCGGCGCAGGAGCCGGCCGCGGCGCCCGTACCCCGGCCGGCGGTCGCCCCGCCGTTCCCCGGCTCGCCGCTGTTGGAGAACGCCGATTTCTTCCTGCACCTCCGCGTCGCCGACGCTTGGAACGACCCGACCCTCGCGGACCTGACGCCCCCGGCGGTGCGGGTCGCCGGCGACTCGATGGCGGGCCTGTACGGGTTGACCCTCGCGGAGGTCGAATCGCTGACCCTCACCGGGCCGGTCGTGGCGTACGTCGCCGCGGGGTTCGAGCAGTTGCCCGCGGAGGCCGAAGCGGCCCAGGCTTACGGGCGGAAACTTGGCGAGCAGGCCTACGCCCAGACAGTGGGGGTGATCCGGTTGAGCCGCGACTTCGATCTCGGCGCCGTGACGGCGCCGGACGGCGAGCCGGCGTTCGTCAAAGTCGAGCGGAAGGGCGTCGCCGGTTCGCTGTTCGTCGGCCGCACGGGCACGCAGGTGTGGAGCGCCGGCCTGTACCTCTGGCAGCCGGACGCCCGCACCGTGGCCGTGGGGAAGAAACAGCGGATCCTGGAACTCCAATCGAACGCGAAGACCCCGTTGACGCGGCCGGGCTTCGCCGGCTTGGCCGAGGGAACGCTTCAGTTGATCCTCGCCCCGCGGGACGGGTTGTCGATACTTCCCACTGACGAGTCGATCGCGGTGCTAGAAGCAGGCGAACCGCCGCCGGAGCTCGCCGCCGCCCTCAAACGCTACGACGCGGTTCGGCGGTATGCGGCGGGCATCGCGTTCACCCTCGATTTGAAGGCGGACCCGCCGACCGTCACGGTGACGCTCCCGGCCCTCCACCCCGATCAGCCAAAGGAACTCGCGGAGTTGGAGACGGCGGTCTCGGGGTGGGTCTCGGAGTTCAAGACGACGGCGATCAACACGGCGGCCGCCGGCGACGGCCTGCCGCCCGCGTTCGGAGCCTTGATCGAATCGGTCGCTGCATCGGCCCGCCAGACGACCGAGGACGCTGTGGTAAAAGTGACGTTCACCGCGCCGAGCGATCTGCGGGAGCAACTCGGCCAGCCGATCGGCACGTCACGGGAGGAGTGAAGCGGGGCTGCCCCGCCGCCTCAGCCCTTGAAGGCGACGAACGCGGCGCCGAGCGCCGCCAGGAGGCCGAGCACCCACGCCCATAAGGTCGAACCGCGGCCGCCAGGGACGTCGGCGTCGCCCTCCAGCGATTGTCTCGTGGACCGCGCGGCGGTGCGGACCCGTTCCGAGGCTTCAACTCGTTCCACCTTCGTGAGTACCGAGGCCAGCTCCCCCTGTTCCGAGGGGAACGAAGCCAACGCCCCCGCCGCGGCGGCGCGGACCAACTCGTCTTCATCGCCGTCTAACGCATTCCGCAGCGCCGCGTAGTTTGCGTCGCCGTCCTCCCCCAACTCCCCCAGCGTGGTCGCGGCCGCGGCACGGTCTGCGGGGGAACCCTGCTGCAGGTTCGTGATCCAGCGACCTTCCGCCCGATCCAACGCGGCGCTGCCCTCCCGCCAAGAGACCGCGAGCGGAAGCAGGGCGGCGCACAGCCCCAACGCGCCCACGGCGGTCCACTTGACCCAGGCGTCCGGTCGGGCGGCCGCCGGTCGCGGCGGCGGCGGCGGGGGGGCGGTCAGGTCGTCGTCGTCCGCGCTCGCGGCGGGACGAATCTTCGGCGGGACATCCGCGGTCGCTGCCGGCCGCGTACGGAGCGTGATCTGATCGTCCAGTCCGCCCAGCCGCACGCCGACCTCCACGGCGTTCGGAGGCCGGTCCTCGATCCGTTTCTCCAACAGATTCGCGACCAGCGCGTCCAAGCCCGGCGGACAGTGCGGCTCGCGGGAGACGACCCGAGGGGCCGGCTTCTTCAGATGCATCTGAAGGGTCTCGGCGGGCGTTGCGCCGGCGAACGGCGGCGTGCCCGTCAACAGCTCGAACAGCACCACGCCCAACGCATACAGGTCGGTCTGCGGGCAGGCCGGCGGTCGGCCGCGAATCTGCTCCGGAGCCATGTAGCGGAAGGTGCCCATCGTGCGTCCCTCCGCGGTGAGCTTGTTCCCCTCCCGCACCGCGGCGAGGCCGAAGTCCGCCAGCTTCAAGGCGCCGTCGTCCGCCAGCAGGAAGTTCCCCGGCTTCAGATCGCGATGGATCACGCCGCGGTCATGGGCGAAGGCGAGCGCTGCGCAGATCTGCCGGGCGTACTGCACCACCGTTGCCGGCGAGAGACGTTCATTGCGTTCGAGCAAATCCTGGAGCGTTCCTCCCGTGAGGTACTCCATGGCGTAGAACCGCCGGTTGGCGGTGTTGCCGGGGCCTTTCTCCCCGTCCGTCATCCCGCCGAAGGTATGGACGATGTGCGGGTGCCGCATGTCCCGCAGCAAGCCGACCTCCCGCTCAAACCGGGCGAGGACGGTCTCGTCCTGCATATCCTGGGGGAGGAGTTTGACGGCCACGATCCGGTCGTTTTTGACGAACCGGGCCTTCCAGACCTCGCCCATTCCTCCCTGCCCGATTCGTTCGAGCAACTCGAACGGCCAGATCCAGCGATTTTCAGAAGCGACGGACACGAATCTACTGCGGGCGAGTGGCGAACGCGTCGCTCAGTGTACCGCTCGGAGGATCGCCGTCCGACCCCGTCGAGCCGCGGTTCGCTCCGCGGCTGCGACGGTTTCGTTCCGCTGGGACGACGCCCGTTGTTCCGGCAACAGTTCGGGATGGCTCACGGCGGTCGATCGCGAGGGGAGCGGCCGTGAATCGTCGGCGGCGACGGACGCACTGCCGCCGGGGCGGCCTTTTTCACCGGCGGCGTGCCGAACGGGTGAGCCTGCCCCGACACGAACGTCGCATTGGTATCGTGAACCCCTCCCTCTCCCGTTCCGGAACTCTCCGATGTTCGCCCTCGCCGCCGCGCTGCTCGTGTCCCCCGCCGTCGCTCCGCAGCCGCCGGGCGGGGGCGATCTACTCGGTCTCCCGCCGGGTTCGGTCCTGATCGAGGAGGTCGTCCTGCCGCAGGGCGGCGGGTTCGGCGGCGGGGGAGGGTTTGGG
>NZ_WTPX01000309.1 GCF_013036045.1 Alienimonas chondri | reverse complement strand
GCCCCGAGCTTTCGGATCGGGCGATACTTCCCGAGTTGTTTGGGCGAAGGAGCGTCGGCCATGGAATCATGGTGGGCGAAGGGAACCTGGAAGGATACCGCGCGAAAGCGGCAGACGCGTTCAGTCTCCCTCCATGTCCAACTGCTTCATCTTGCGGTACAGGTTGCTGCGGTGCAGGCCGAGCAACTTGGCCGCTTCGCTCATGTTGCCGCGGACGCGGTCCACGGCGGCGGCGATGAACTCCCGTTGGAAATCGCGGGTCGCGTCGGTCAGCTTCGCGTCGCCGCCGGCGCCGCTCGTGCCGGGCCGCCCCGGAGCCAGCAGGAACGTGAGTTCCCCCGGTTCGACCGTGTCCCCGGTTCCGAGGTAAACCACCCGTTCGATCGTGTTGCGCAACTCGCGGACGTTGCCGGGCCAGGCGTGAGCCTGCAACCGTTTGCGGGCCTCCGCGGAGAGTCGGGGCATCGGCCGGCCGGCCTTGGCGGAAAACGTGCCGAGGAAGTGTTCGGCCAGCGGGATGACGTCCTCGGGCCGCTCCCGCAGCGGGGGGAGGTGATGGGTGACGACGCCGAGCCGGTAATAGAGATCCGCCCGGAACGATTTCTCCGCGACCTTCTCCGCGAGATCCGCGTTGGTCGCGGCGACGACCCGCACGTCGACCGGAATCTGCTTCGATCCGCCCACGCGGGTGACGACGCGCTGCTCCAACACCCGGAGCAGCTTCGCCTGACCGCCGGGGCTCATGTCGCCGATCTCGTCGAGGAACAACGTGCCCCCGTCGGCCAGTTCAAACTTCCCGGCCCGGGCCTCGCGGGCGTCGGTGAAGGCGCCGCGTTCGTGGCCGAATAGTTCGCTTTCCAACAGCGATTCGGTCAGCGCCGCGCAGTTCACCGCGATGAACGGCCCCTTGCTCCGGGGACCGCGATCGTGCAGGCAGGTGGCGACGACCTCCTTGCCGGTGCCCGATTCGCCCGTGACCAGCACGGGAAGATCCGTCGCGGCGAGCCGGTTGACCGTGTCCCGCAGAGTGGCGACCGCGGGCGAGGCGCCGATGAGCCGAATGCGTCCGTCGACGGCGTCCGCGGCGCGGGCGGCGGCGGCGTCGCGGCTGCGAACCAGGGCGTCGCGTTCCGTCGCGTTCGCCAGTGCCGCCGCCGCGTGCGGGGCGAGGGCGGCGAGGATCTCCTGATCGAGGTCCGTGAACGGCCCGGCCGCCTTGTTCATCGCCTCGAACACGCCGATCGGCGCTCCGCCGGCCGTCGCCGTCGCCGGGGCGAGCAGCGGGACGGCCAGCAGCGTCCGCGTCTGGTATCCGGTGCGATCGTCGACGGCGGCGGCGACCCGCGGATCGTCGTCGGCGTCGTCCACGCGGGCCGGCTCCCCGCTGTGAAACACCGCCCCGACCACGCCGGCGTCCGCCGAGATCGACAGTTCCCCCTCCTCCACGCCCAGCGCCGGACGACCGACCAGCCGCCCCGGGCCGGCGGCTCCGCCCCCGGACTCATCGGTCGCGGGGTCGGGGACATGCAGGAAGATGCTGGCGCGATCGCAGCCCAGCAGATCGCAGGCGGCGGAGGCGAGGGCTTCCAACAGCGGGCCGGACTCCCGCACCGCAGCGAGTCTCGCCGCCGCCGCGGCCAGCCGTTCGAAGCGTTCCGCCCGATCCGCCGCCGCCGCCGCGACGTCGGCCTCGGGCAACAGCGCGGCCAGACAACGCACAGCGGCCCACGCCCCCGGTAGGTCAGTGGGGTCCCACCCGCGACCGGTCAGGACCACGAGGGGCAGCGAAGGCATCCCGCCGGGGAGCACCATGCAGTTGCAGGACTCGTCCTCGTCGCAGGGAGTGAGTTTTGCGCCGTCTCGATCAAGACATTCTGCCAGCAGTTCCCGCGGTGGCAGAGCGCCGGGGCGCCCCCACGTTTCGGTCGACCGAAAGTGCGGCGGGGAACCGAGCAGCACCGCGGCCCGCGCGCCGACAGCGGCCGCGATCTCGGGAAGAACGGCGGCGGCCAACGATCCGGAGTCCCCGCCCCTCCCGGCACGGGCCGCCGCGCGGACGAGCGC
>NZ_WTPX01000308.1 GCF_013036045.1 Alienimonas chondri | reverse complement strand
GCCCGGTCCAGCGTGGCCAACGCCGCGCGGGCGCCGCCGAGATCGTCGCGACGGCGGTCGTCCGCGGCCCGGACCCGCGAGACGTAACTGCGATGCTCCGAGACCCGCCGGGCCGCGATCGCCGCCAGCTTCGCCTGCTTCTCCTTCTCCGCGGCCACCCGGGCGGCTTCGGCGGCGGCTTCGGCGCGTTTCTGTTCGGCGACGGCCAGCAACTTCGCCTGCTTCTCCGCCTCGGCGCTCTTTTCAGCCGCCATGGCGGCGGCGAGCGCCTTCTGTTCCTCCTCGCGGGCCAGTTCCTTCGCGGCCTTCTCCGCCATCGCGCTTTTGCGGGCGGCCTCGGCGGCGGCCTCCGCCTTCCGCTGCTCGGAGACGGCCAGCAGCTTCGCCGCCTTCTCCGCCTCGGCACTCTTCTTGGCGGCGTCCGCGGCGGCGATCGCCTGTTCTTTCGCCTTCGCCTCGTCCTCCCGCGCTTTGACCGCCGCCATCGTGGCCTTCTTCTCCGCCTCGGCGGCGGCGAGCGCCTTCTTCGTCGCCTGCTCCGCGGCGAGCTTCGCCTCGCGCTCCGCGGCGGCGGCGATCCGTTCGGCGGCGGCGCTCTTCCGAGCCTCCTCGGCGGCTTTCTCCGCCCGGATCTGCTCGGTTCGGGCCAGCTTCTCCGCGGCGACCGCCTCCCCGCGGGCGGCGAGCGCGGCGTTCTTCTCCTGAACAATCACGTCCTGGGCGGCGATCAGATCGTTGCGGGCGTCCTCCGCCTCGACCCGCGCGATCGTTTCCTTCTCGCGGGCTTCCTCCGCCTCCTGCCGCGCAAGGTGCTGCTGGTAGCCGGTGTAGCTGACCGCCCCGAAGCCGATCAGCGTGACCAGCGCCAAGGAAAGGGCCAGCGACCGCGTCGCCTGCTTGCGGCGGTCCAGCTTGTTCTGGGTGTCGACGGCGAGGGTTTTCGCCTCGTCGTTGTCCGGCCAGAGGGCGACGGCGTCGTCGAACGCCGCGGCGCCGCGGGCCAGCTCCCCGGCGGCGACCAGTTCGGACCCGCGGGCCGTCAGACGGCGGCTCTGGCCGTGGGCGCGGTACTCGCGGACCGCGGCCTGCAACGCCTCGACCGATTCGTACCGATCGGCGGGGTCGGTGGCCATCGCCTTGCGGGCGACGGCGATCAGTTCGTCGTCCCGGTCGGTCGGGGTGAGAACGTTCTCGCGGGCGGCGACGCAGCAGGCGAGCGTCTTGTCCAACCGCACCGCCTGGGCGCGGCCGGCGCGCTGGGCGATCTGCTCCGCGACCGCGTCGTCGCCGGTGTGCGGACGTTTGCCGGTGGCGATCTCCCAGAGCATCGCGCCCAGCAGATAGACGTCGACCGCGGCGGTGACGGGCAGGTCCGGCTCGTCCGTCAGCCGCATGCTGGCGAGCTGGTTGTGGCCCTGCTCCGGCGCCATATAGGCCGGGGAGCCGCCGCCGCGCTGGTTGTCCGCGACGCGGCCGGGGCTGGCGAAGCGATCGGTGACGTGGGCGAGACCCCAGTCGAGCACCAGCACCTGACCGAAGCCGTCGAGCTGGACGTTCTCCGGTTTGAGGTCGTAGTTGATGACGCCGCGGTGGTGGGCGAACGCGACGGCGTCGGCGACCTTCAGCCAGACGTCGAGGTGCTCTTCTTCGCTCAGGGCGCCCTCGGCTCCCTTGGGGAGCTTGAGCACCTTGTTCCACCCGCGGCCGCCGATGACCTTCATGGCGTAGAACAGGTCGCCGCCGGCGTCGCGGCCGAGGTCGTAGACCGGAACGATGTTCGGGTGTTCGAGTTCGCCGGTGACGACCGCCTCGGTGGCGAGGCGGGCCTTCTGGCGGGAACTGACGCGGCCCTTGACCTGTTTGAGGGCGACGTCGCGGCCGAGCGAGCGTTGCTCCGCGCGACTGACGACGCCCATGCCCCCTTCGCCCAGCGCGGCGAGGACGGCGTAATCGGATTCGAGGCCCGCGGCGGCGGCGTCCGGGGCGATCCGCCGGGTGGGGACGGCCTCGCTGATGTGGGCGGCGCCGACATGCCCAGCGGCACCCTGATCGGCGGAGACGGAC
>NZ_WTPX01000307.1 GCF_013036045.1 Alienimonas chondri | reverse complement strand
CTCCAGCGCCGCCCGCCGTGCCCGATTCGTCCTCCCCCGCCGGCTCCTCTTGGGGCGGCGTGTTCCCCGCCGCCGTCACGCATTTCGTGGGCGGAAACGGGTCGAACCGGAACGATCTGGACCTCGACGCCACCGCCAAGCACCTGCGGGCGATGCTGGACGCGGGGATCGACGGGCTAGTGATGCTCGGCACGGTGGGCGAGAACCCGGCCTTGGACGCGGACGAGAAGCTCGCCGTATTGAAGTGCGGTGTCGAGACGGCGCAGGCCCACGCCGCCGACGCCGGGACGACGCCGGTCCCGGTGCTGGCGGGCGTTGCGGAGAACACCACCGCCCGGGCGGAGCAGTTCGCCGCCGACGCCGCCGCGACCGGCGCCGACGGCCTGATGGCCCTGCCGGCGATGATTTATAAGGGCGACACGGGCGACGTCGCCGCCCACCTCAAGGCGACCGCCGCGGCCGGCGGGGTGCCGATCATGATTTATAACAACCCGGTCTCCTACGGGATCGACCTGAAGCCGGAGGACTTCGACCACTTCGTCGACGACCCGCTGTTCGTCGCGATCAAGGAGAGCAGCGAAGACCCCCGCCGGATCACGGATCTTTATAATCGCTTCGGCGACCGCTACCGCCTGTTCTGCGGGGTGGACGACGTGATTTTGGAGAGCTTCGCCGCCGGGGCGATCGGCTGGGTCAGCGGGCTGGTCAACGCCTTCCCCGCGGAGAATCGCCTGCTGTGGGATCTGATGACCGCCGGTCGCTGGGACGAGGCCCGCGAAGTGTATCGTTGGTATATGCCGCTGCTGCACCTCGATACCCGGCCGAAGCTGGTTCAATACATCAAGATGTGCGACGAAGCCTGCGGCTACGGGAACGCCCACTGCCGCCCGCCGCGTCTGCACCCCAGCGGGAAGGATTTGGAGGAGGTCTCCGCGTTGATCGCCGACGCGGTCAAGAACCGGCCGGACGTCGCCTCGTACGGAACCGGGGCGTGACTGCCGAGGCGCCCGACGCAGCATTAGAAGCGGCGCCCCTGCCCCGCACGCTGCCGGTCGTGGACACCCACACCGGCGGCGAGCCGACGCGGGTGATCCTCGACACGGACGGCAAACTTCTGCCGGCGCTGGCGAGCGGCTCCGCCGTAGAGCGTCGCGCGACGTTCGCAGCACGGTTCGACGCCCTGCGTCGGGCCGTCGTGGAGGAGCCGCGGGGGCATGAAGCGGTCGTCGGCGCCGCGGTGTTGCCGCCGGTCGCTCCGTTGGGGGGAGAGGAGGCCAGCGTGGCGTGCGTCGTGTTCTTTAATAACCGCAGCGTGTTGAATATGTGCGGCCACGGGACCGCCGGCGTGGCCGTCGCGCTGGCGCACGCGGGCCTGATCGAACCGGGCAAGCATCGCCTCGACACCCCCGCCGGCCCGGTCCCGTTCACCCTGCACGTGGACGGGCGGACCGTCACGCTGACGAACGTTCCCTCCTACCGCAGCGCGAAGGACATGGAGGTGGATATCGGTCGCGGGTCGCAGTCGCACGTCATCAAAGGCGACGTCGCCTGGGGCGGGAACTGGTTCTTCCTGACCGGCGCCGACGGCCGGGATCTCAGTTTGAAGAAGGTCGGCGCCCTGCTGCACGCCACCAAACGGATTCAAGCCTGCCTGAACGAACAGGGCGTGACGGGCGCCGACGGGGCGGAGATCGACCACGTCGAACTGTGCGGCCCGCCGGCCGACCCGCGGAACAGCGGCCGCAACTTCGTCCTCTGTCCCGGCGGCGCCTACGACCGCAGTCCCTGCGGGACGGGAACGAGCGCGAAGCTTGCCTGCCTCGCCGCGGACGGCACATTGGCGCCGGGCGAAGTCTGGCGGCAGGAAAGCGTGATCGGCAGCCTGTTCGAAGGCCGCTACGAACCCGGACCGCCGCTCCCCGACGGCACGCCGACGATCGTCCCCACGATCACCGCGACCGCGTTCGTCACCGGCGAGAACCGACTGATCTTCGACCCCGACGACCCGTTCCGCGGCGGGATCGTCTGACGACGGCTTCGTCTCCCCTCGCCCCCTTCAGGGGGAGAGGGGTCGGGGGTGAGG
>NZ_WTPX01000306.1 GCF_013036045.1 Alienimonas chondri | reverse complement strand
GGGCTGGGGGTGAGGGGGCTGAAACCGCCCGGTCGCCCTTCACGATCCCGCCGCTCTCGTTGAGCGTTCGCCTGTCACCCCGCGAACGGTTGCGTGCGAGGGTTCGCTCACCCTCACCCCCGGCCCCTCTCCCTGAGGGAGAGGGGGGAAGAGTTTGGCGCGCCTCACTCTTGGAACCGCCTCTCAGTCCGGGACGCAGACGAGCACGCGGCCGTTCTCAACTTTCGTCTCGTAGGTCTCGACGCGCACCTTGCCTTTGGGGGCGTCGCACCAGTGGCCGGTCCGGCAGTCGAACCGCCAGGCATGCAGGGGACAGACGACCGTGGCGCCGCCCGCGTCGGGCTCGCCGTCCGCTCCGCAGCCGCCGGGTTCGAGGTGGCCGTCGGACAGCGGCGCCCCCGCGTGCGGACAACTGTCCTCCATCGCCGTAAACGTTCCCCCCTCGGCCTCGCCGTCCGGTCCGGGCAGGTGGGCGACGGCGACGAACACGCCGTTCACCTCGAAGGCGCGCAGCTCGTTCGGCGGGATCTCGTCCGTGGCGCAGACATCTTCAAAAAGGGGCAAGGCGAAAGGCGTGAGGCGTAAGTGACGGGGAGGACGAGGATTCTATCCTTTCGGCCCGCTCGTCCCTACTGACGCCTCACGCCTTGCCCCTCTCCCCTCCGGCCAAGCCCCTCGTCGCCGTCGCCTTCGAGTATCCCTCCGTACATGGCGGGGAGCGGTCGCTGTTGGCGGTCTGCGACCGACTGCGGGAGCGGTTCGAGCTCGTGGCCCTCGCCCCGCCGACCGGCGCGCTGGCGGAGACGCTTAGCGCCGCCGGGTGGCCGGTCGTGGGGTGCGATGTGAAGGAGGAAGCGTCCCTGCGGGCGGCGCTGGAGCGGGTGCGGCCGGCGCTGCTGCACGGCAACAGTCTGAGCGTCGGTCGTGTGCTGGGCCGGCTGGCGAACGGCGGGGCGGACGGCGCCTCGCGTCCGCTGCCCTGTCCGGTGACGGCTCATCTGCGGGACATTCTGAACCTGTCCAAAGCGGCGCTGCGGGATCTTGGGCAATGCGCCGCGCTGGTCGCGGTCAGCGCGGCGACGCGCGATCACCACGTCGCCCGCGGCCTGCCGGCGGACCGGGCGACCGTCGTCCACAACGGCATCGATCCGCAATGGGCGACGCCGGCGAGCCGGGGGGTTTATCCCCCCGGACCGGTGAGCGCAGCGAACCGGAAAGGTTCGGTCCGCAACGAACTGCACCTGCCCGCGGACGCCCCGTTGCTGCTGACGATTGGCCAGATCGGGCTGCGGAAGGGCTGGGACGTGCTCGCCGAGGCCGCGGCGGGGATTGCATCGAACCCGCCGCCGCACTTCGTCATGGTGGGCGAACGCTGGAGCACGAAGGCGGAAAGCGTGCGGTTCGAGGAGGACGTGTTCGCCCTGTTGGAACGAAGCGCCCCCGGCCGGGTGCATCGGTTGGGCACGCGGTCGGACGTGCCGCGGCTGATGGCGGCGGCGGACCTGCTGGTGCATCCGGCTCGTCAGGAGCCGTTCGGCCGGGTGTTGCTGGAAGCGGCTGCCGCGGGGCTGCCGATCGTCGCCACGGAGGTCGGCGGCACGCGGGAGATGCTCGGCGACGCCTTCGCCGCCGTCCCCCCCGGCGACGCGGCGGCGCTGGCGACGACGGTCACTCAACTCTTGGCGAGCGAGAACGAACGAACCCGTCTCGCCGCCGCCGGCCGGCGGCGCATCGAACGGTTCACCGTGGAGCGGTCCGCGGCCGGCTTGGCCGCGGTGTGGGACGCGGCGTTGGGCGCTATCTGACAGAGCGAGTCGCACCGCACGAGTCTCCCCTCGCCCCCAGTTGAGGAACACCGGGGGGAGAGGGGTTGGGCGTGAGGGGGCTGGAACCGTCCGGTTGCCCTTCACATTACTGCCGCACTCGTCGAGCGTTCGCCCGTCACCCCGCGAACTACTGTGGGTGAAGGCTCGCTCACCCTCACCCCCGGCCCCTCTCCCTGAGGGAGAGGGGAGCAGAGCGCATCACAATCTGTGAGTGAGTCGCACCGCACGGGTCTCCCCTCGCCCCCCTTTTGGGGGAGAGGGGCTGGGGGTGAG
>NZ_WTPX01000305.1 GCF_013036045.1 Alienimonas chondri | reverse complement strand
CGGCAGCTCGGTCGATCGGGCGCCGCCGAGCAGTTGCCCGCGGCTCTGGAGCGCCCGATCGACCGAGCTGCCGAGTTGCGGGGCGGCGGAGGCGTCGGCGGCGACGGCAGACAGCACGGCGGCGGCGAGGAGTCCGTGGAGGGAGCGGGAACGCATGGCGTCCTTCGGTGTTCAGAACGAAACGGAGGGGCCGCGAGCCGGCGCCCGGGGCGATGCAGAAGCCGACCCGGATAACACCCGCCTCCTCCGTCGGTCCAGAGCAGGTCCAGCACGGGTCCGGAACTGCGGTCGCCGGCGGGATCGCCTCTTGACCGCTGCGGCGTTCGCATCTAGTTCCGGGCCGGGATCGACGTTCCGGGATGATCGCGTCCCCCGTTTCTCCGTCGATGTTTCTCAATCGATTAAGGCAAGACGAATGCGTGCGGCGAGGTCGACGCCCCTGCCGCTCGTCCTGCCGCTCGCGCTGGCGGCGCTGGCGTGGGGCACGGCGGAGAGCATCGCCGCCCCGCCCCCGCCGGCGATGTTGACGTATCTGGAGAAGAAGGCGACGGCTTCGCCGGAGGACGCGAACGCCCAGCGGTTGTACGGCCGCGCGTTGGTGGACGCGGAGCGGGCGGACGAGGCGCTGGAACCGCTGCGGGCCGCGGTGGAGTTGGAGCCGCTCGGCGGGGCGGCGCGGTTCGATCTCGGTCGGGCCCTGCACGCCGCCGGGGATCTCGTCGGCGCCGCGGAGCAGTGGCGGGAGGCGGTGCGCATTGCCCCGGACAGCGAATACGCCGCCGATGCTCAGGCCCGCCTCGCGGAGCTTCCCCCCGAGTTCACCCAGCCGCGGCCCGATCCGTGGAACGACCCGCCCGACGCCGCGCACGGCGCCGCGAGTCCCGGCGTCGGAAACGCTCTCGCCGAGGACTTCTTCGGCGACGGCCCCGGCAACGGGCTCGGCGACGGCTTCGGCAGCGACGCGGACGAGTCCGACGTGGCGCTCGCCGGATACGAGATTCGTCAGTTCCCCGGTCCCCCCGCCCCGGCGCCGTTCGCCGACGAACCGATCGCGGAGAGCTTCTTCCCCAGCCTGCTGCCGGACGACCTGCCGCTGTATCTCCGGCTTGAAACCGGGCTGCTGTACGACAGCAACGTCGCGCTGGCGCCGACCTCCCGGCAGCTCGCCCCCGGCGACCGGGAGAGCGCCCAGTTCTTCGTCGCCCCGGAAATGGAATGGGCCGCGCTGAAGGGCGACGGCTGGGCGGCGGGTCCGCTGTTCTATAGCCGGTTCACGCTGAACGAGGAGCCGTTCGAGGCGTTGAACCTCAGCAGCTATACGCCGGGCCTGTACTACGAACAGGCCGTCCCGTGGGAGGGCGGCGTGTTGGTGCCGCGGTTGGAATACCGCTTCACGCTCGATCAGTTCGACGGGGAGACGTTCTCCGAGCGGCACGGTCTGACCGGTCGGCTGACGCATCTGGGCGCCGACGGCGTCGCGACGGTCGGCTATCTCTCCATCGATCACGCCGACTTCCGGGACGACGGCATCCTGCCCGAGGTGACCAGCGCCGACGGCGTGACCTACGCCACCGGCTTGGCCCGCGAGTGGGCGCCGGGGCTACGGCATCTCTCCAGCGTGCGGGTCGGCGTGGACCTCGACCGCCTGGATGCGACCGGCAGCGACTACGCCTACCTCGGCGCCGGCCTATCCGGCCAGGCGGTGATCCCGATCGTGGAGTCGTTGAATCTGACGCTCGACGCCGGCGTGGGCTTCCGACATTACGATCAGTTCGAGTTCGAACCCAGCCGCGACGAGGTCATCTACCGCGCCGGCGGCGAGCTGCGCAAGTGGTTCACCCCCCGCCTCAGCGTCGCCGCGGTCGCGAACTACCAAGCGTTCGATTCCGAGAACCCGCTCTTTCAATCCGACCGCTTCGTCACCGGCGTGGTGACGGAATGGGTGTATTGAGGGCGGGGGAGATTGGTGAGCGCCCCCCGCTCTGCTCCCCTCTCCCCTGAGGGAGAGGGGCCGGGGGTGAGGGTGGGCGAACCCTCGCACGCGGCCGTTCGCGGGGCGTTCGGCGAAGTTTGGTGAAGAGAGCGGCGGCGGCGTGAAGGGCGATCGGTCGGTTTCAGCCCCCTCACCCCCAGCC
>NZ_WTPX01000304.1 GCF_013036045.1 Alienimonas chondri | reverse complement strand
CCCCCGCCCCCCGGCGCCGTCTTGCGGCGGATGCGGACGGCAATTACGGTCCGGTCTTCAAGTACCAACCCGCCGCCCGCCGGGCGGCCCCCCAACGTGTCGTCCCGCTCTTTCGTCCCCCGCCTGACACGCGGGGAGTATTGGATTCTGAATTCGCTGATCCATTACGGCTTTCCGCTGTTCTACTATCGAGAACCCGATCGGTTCCTCCGATCGTTTGTCCCCGGGGGCCGCGGCCACGGACTCACCGAAAGTGAAGTCATCGTCGCCCTATTGGGGATGTTCAACGCTGGCTGGATCGAAGGAGAAACGATCTTGCGGCAGGAGAGAAGCGTTCAGCCGACCCGAACGCCGTTTATTGCGACCGGCGCAGAGATCCGCAGGGCTTTCGAGCCGGAACGGTACTATCGGGAGGGCGATCCGCACCGTCGGCGGCGGCGTGATCCAGAAGTCGCAATCCGCCTGACCGCGGAGGGCGGGGCCGTGTGGGAAGCGTTCACGGAGCCGCGGTGGGAGGAGTTCTTCGACCATTGGCACAAGCCCGAGGACGGCCCGTTCGAGACGCAAACGATCCGCACCGTCTGCCGGGAACACGCGACGCGGTTCCTCAGCTACTGGGCGGAATTGGAGCAGTTCGATCCGCGGAAGATCGTCTGGAAGCCGGTCGCCCCGTTTGAAGCCACCTATTGGAAGACGCTGCCGGTCGGGTTCGAGGCGAGCTTCCGGTCAGAAGCTCCGCACAGGCGTGAGGGGATGTCTCTGAAAGAAAACGCCGCCCTCCAGGGGTTGGGATACGCCGCCCGCCGCGACTCTCAACATCTCCGCCGCTGGCGGGCGTGGGATTAGTTGTCCCGGTGCCGGCGAGCCGGGGGGCTTGTCCCCCCGGACCGGTGAGCGAAGCGAACCGACGCGAACCACGTTCCCGGTCCGGGGGGGTGAACCCCCCGGCTCGCCGGGCGCCCGCTTCACGCAACACCCCCCTTGCCTGCCGCGGCCGGGGCGACCTATCGTCATTGGGTTTTCCTCGCCTCGATCGGTTCCTTCGCCCGTGTTCGCCCGCACCGCCGTCATCATGGCGTACGGGGCCGTGGCGTTCGGGCTGTTGATTGCAGCGTCGCCGACGGTCGGGGGGGAATTGGAGGACCGCTATCACGCGGGGCTGTTGGAACGCGGGTTGTTCGGCGTGGCGGAGGGGGCGAGCCTGCGGACGCTTCGCGATCCCGCGGCGACGCCCACCGAGCAGCAAACCGCCGCGGTGCGGTTGGCGGGCGCCCTCGCGGAGCACGCCCGGTACACCGACGGCCCGGAGCGCGACGCCCTGCTCGCCCGGGCCGCCGAGGTCCTCGCCGCCGTCCGCTTAGAACACCCGGAACTCCCGGCCGTGCGGACCGACCTCGCCGCGGCGCTGGTCGACGCCTCGCACGCCCTCCTGCTGGGCCGCGACGCCCTCCCCGAACTGCGACCGACCGCCCGGCAGGCCGCCGCCGCCGTCACCGCCCTCCGCGCCGCCGACCTGCGGCTCGACGCCCTCCGCGACGTGCTGGACGAACGCCAGAAGAACCTCGTCCGCGGTCGTTCCCGAGACTCCGAGCCGCTGACCGCCGAGGAGCTGACCGACCTCACCGAGCGAGCCGGCCTCGCCCTCGCAAAACTGCGCGTGCTGCGGGCGGAACTCGCGACCGACAAGGCGATGCGGGAACGCCTGGCGGAGTCCGCGACGTACTTCGCCCTGCCGATCCGCCGCGCCGAGCGGCTCGCCACGCGCTCCGTATTGCTGGCGGACTCCCGCCGACTCTCCGGCGACTCCCGCGGAGCGTCGGAGGCCTTGGCGGTGATCGCCGGGACTCCCGGCGACTCCCAAGCCGCGGCGATGCTGCGATTGCGGACGGAGATGGCCGGGCCGGGGTCCGCCGCCGCCCGCGTGGCGACGCTGCGGGGCGAGGAAAACAGCGCGACGCCGACGGTGCTGGGGGCGGAAACGGAGTTCGTCTCCGCGGCCGTGCTCGCTCGACTGGCGACCGAGGCCCGGACGGCGGGGCGGGCGGATCTGGCCGATCGGTTGCTCGCCCGACTCAAACGAGACGCGGACCGGGCGGTCGCGACGCACGGCGGGCCGTGGGCGGCGCGGGCGCGGCGGATCGCGACCCTCGCCGGTCG
>NZ_WTPX01000303.1 GCF_013036045.1 Alienimonas chondri | reverse complement strand
CGGACACACCGATGTTCCGCCCCCCGCCCCGTCCGCCGATTCTCCTGAGAACCCTGCCGGCGCTGCTGGCCGCCGCCTGCGTCGGATGGCTGACGCCGACCGCCTCGGCTCAGGCTCTTCTAGAGCTGACCGACGCTCCCCGCCCCGGGTTCCCCTCGACGTGGGAGGTGACGGAACTGACGGCCCACGCGGACGTGACCGGTCAGTCCGCGTCGGTGCGGCTCTCTCAGACCTTCAAGAACGTCGGTTCGCAACCGCTGGAAGCCCGGCTGCTGTTCCCCGTCCCGCCGAACGCCGCGGTCCGGGAACTCACGCTGCTGGTCGACGGCAAGGAACTGACCGGCACGCTCCAAAAGGCCGGCGAGGCCCGGGAGACCTACGAAGCGATCGTCCGCCGCAACCGCGACCCCGCCCTGCTGGAGTACGCCGGGTACGGCCTGTATCGCACGAGCGTCTTCCCGATCCCTCAAGGGGCCAGCCGTACGGTGCAGCTTCGCTACACCCAATTGCTGGGGGTCCGCGAGGGGTTGGTCGATCTCACCCTGCCGGTCGGTTCCGCGGGGTCGAACGGCGTCGGGGCGAAGAAGGTTGAAGTGACGGCCTCCGTGACCACGGAATCGCCGCTGAAGGTCGTCTACAGCCCGACGCACGCGATGGACGTCGAACGGCCGACCGACAAGACGGCCTCCGCCAAGCTCTCGCTGACGAACGTGTCCGGCCGTGAGGACGTGCGGCTGCTGTTCGGCACCGCCGAAGGGCTGGTCGGTCTGAACGTCCTGACGTTCCGCGACCCGGATGCGGAATCCGCCGAGGGCGACGAGAAAACCGCGGACGACGACGGCTTCTTTCTGCTGCTGGCCGCGCCCGAGGTGCCCAAGCCGGACGCCGCCCCGCCGGCACGTTCGATCGTGCTGGTCGTCGACACCTCCGGCAGCATGGCCGGCGAGAAGATGGAGCAGGCCCGCAACGCCGCGTCGTTCATCGTCGGACGCTTACGGGAGAGCGACACGTTCAACGTGATCGCCTACAGCAGCACCGTCACGAGCTTCCGCCCGGAGATGGAGAAAGGGAACGCCGACGGCCGCAAGGCCGGTCAGGCCTTCGTCGCGAACCTTCGCAGCGGCGGCGGCACCGACATCAACGGCGCCCTCACGAAGGCGCTCGACATGATTCCGCGGTCTTCGAAGGACGGGGCCGGCGATCGTCCGACATATCTCCTGTTCCTCACGGACGGCAAGCCGACCAGCGGCGTCACGGACGAGCAGCAGATCGCCAAGAACGTCGCCGCCGCCAACGACGCTGGCGATCAAGACGTGAAGGCCCGGATGTTCACCTTCGGCGTCGGCTACGACGTCAACGCCCGGTTGCTCGATCGTTTGTCCAATGGCGGCCGCGGCGTTAGCGCCTACGTCGCTCCGGAGGAGGACGTCGAAGCCGCCGTCTCCGATCTCTATGCGAAAATCGCCGCCCCGGTGCTGACGGACCTCGTTCTGGACTTCGCCCGCAAGGGCAATGCGACCGGCGCCGCGCTGAACCGCATCCTGCCGACCGATCTGCCGGACCTGTTTTCCGGTCAGCAACTGTCGATCGTCGGGCGGTACGCCGGCGGGAAGAAGAATCTGAAGGGCACGTTCACCCTGACCGGAACCTCGACCGGGTCGGACGGCGAGGAACTCAGCTTCAGCCTGCCTGTCACGCTGCCGGCGGACTCGGACGACTCCGCGGACTTCCTGCCCGCCCTCTGGGCGACCCGGCGGATCGGCGAATTGCTGGATCGAATCGACCTCGACGGCGAGAACCCCGAACTGGTGGAGGAACTCGTCGCTCTCTCCACGCGCTACGGCATCCTCACCCCCTACACCGCATTTCTCGCGG
The DNA here is from genome assembly GCF_013036045.1 of Alienimonas chondri. GTDB lineage: Bacteria > Planctomycetota > Planctomycetia > Planctomycetales > Planctomycetaceae > Alienimonas > Alienimonas chondri. The sequence continues at coordinate 287 of NZ_WTPX01000303.1, read as the reverse complement.
AGGAAGAGGTACGGCTGGACGCCCTCGCGTTGAACCGGGGGATGGCGCGTCGCCGTCTGAACGAGAGCCTGGCCCGAACCGACGGCGCCTTCGGCATCAGTCAGCGGGCCGGCAAGCAGGCGTTCAAGAGCAGCGGACGGGCGGCCGACGCGGCGGAGAGTTCCCGCCTGTTCAGCGTCGGTGGATCGCCCGCGCCGCCGGTCCCGGCGGCGCCCTCCAGCGGTGGCGTTGGAGGTGGCCTCGGCGGCGGCGGCTTTGGTGGGGGCGGCGGATTCGCCGGCCGTGGC
>NZ_WTPX01000302.1 GCF_013036045.1 Alienimonas chondri | reverse complement strand
GGGCAGCTCCGGGGGGGGCGGCTCCGACGGGAGACTTCTCGTCAACGGGCTCGAAGTTGATTTCGCTGTCGTTGCTTTCGTCGCCTTCGCTGGCCACGGCGGGCCGGTCGGTCGGCAGGTTCAGGAGGCCGATCGCCCCGGCGCCGACGCACCCCAATACGAACGCCGCGGCGAGCACCAGCGGCTTCCTGGGGCTGACCGGCTTGAGCACGAACGTGGGAGGCTGCACGACGTTGACGTTGGTGATCCGCTCCGCCGCGATGTCCCGGTCCAGCCGGGCCTGCTCGAGTCGCTCCGAATATTCCGTGTACTTCGCTGCCAGCAGGGCGACCTCGCCCTGGAGGCGGTTCACCTCCGCCTCGCGGCCGTTCAGGGTGCGAAGGTCGGCCTGCAGCCCTTCGAGTTGGGAGCGAAGCGTCTGGAGCCGCCGGTCCAGCGCCTCCCGGTCGACGCGACGCTCCAGCGAGCGGAGGTGCAGCCCTTGGAAGGTGGGGTCGGTGGAGACCGCCTCCGGATCGCCGGGGGCGTTCGACCCGCTCAGCAAAGACTTGGCGCCGACCAGGCGGTCGCGAACCGCGATCACCTCCGGGTGCTGCTCCGTAAACCGAGTGAGCAGCTCCTGCTCCCGCAGTTCCAGTCCCTGGACCTGCTTGCGGAGGGCGTCGGCCGCGTCGTCCGGGGAGCCGCTGGCGACCCCCGCCACGCCGGTCCCGGAGGAGTCCTCCCGGTTCAGCACGTCTTCCAGGGCGCTTCGGAGGGCGTCCCGCGCGGCGATCTCGGCGTCCCGTTCCACCTCGGCCAGCAGAACCCGGTCCTCGATCTGCTCGATCTGGTGTTGCAGACTGGCGCGGCGTCCGTCGACGGTGGCGGCGCCGATCGTGTCCTTCGCCTCCCGGAGCAGGTCGGCGGAGCGTTCGTACCGCCGTCGCAACTCCGCGACTTGGGTCTCGAAGAACTCGTACGACCCGTTCGTGCGGTACATCTCGAGATAGACGCTTTGGAAGCTGTCGAGAAATGCCTTCAGCAGCGTGCGGGCCAGTTCGGGGGAATCGGCGACGCAGCTCACCTCGATGACGGAGGAGTCCTCGCTGCTGTCCACCTGGAAGGACTTCGACAGCGCCCGCACCGCCTCTTCGCGGAGGGCGATGCGATCGAGTTCCGGGTCGTCTTCGCCGTCGCCGCCGGACCCTCCGGTCGCCATCGACAACACGCCCATCACCGGATCGAGGGGGGACCAGCCGCCCTGCTCCAAGACGACTTCCGGGCCGACTCGCTCGGCGGTCCGTTCGAAGACCTCGCGGGTGGCGATGACGTCCAGAACCGAGTTCATCTCCGTCTTGCGTGAGTCGTTCAGCGAGACGACCCCGGCGGTGGTGACGGTGGGGTCTAGGCCGACCGTCTCCCGGCCGACGCGGACGAACAGTTTGGCGTCCGACCCGTATTCCCGCGGGGCGAAATAGAGCCCGACCAGGGCGATCCCGATCGCCGCTACGAAGAACCCCAGCATCCGCTTCCAACAGCGACGGACGGCCAGAATGACCAGTCGCAGCGGCCGGATCGGGTCGAACGGAGCGCCGATTTCGGGCGGCGGTATCTGCATAGGCGGCGGCGGGGGGAGCGGCAGTCGCGGCGGGAAGTGAGCACGGGCCGCCGTCGAAGCGTCAGACAGGCGTCATTCATCAGCATACAACCCGGCTCGGGGGTTGGGTTCGGATCGATAGTGAATTTAGGGGAAGTGGGCGACGGGGGGGCGTTTGCGCAGGTACGTTGCTTACGGGAACGCTGCGGGCGGCTGGAGCCGGCTCGCATCCGCGGTCCGATCTGCCCCGCGACCCGGCCCCCCGCTCGATCTCGTTCTCCTTGCGCGTGGATTCCGTTTGTCGTCGGCTTCTCGCCCGCCCGCCGAATTTCGCGGGTCCGCGACGCTCGCCCGCAATCCCGCTCGACCGCGATCCGCCGCGGCGGATCCGCGGGGACGGTCCTGGTCCGTGCCGGAGCCGACGACGATGCTGCTGACCGCGGCGTCGTTGCTGATGGTCTTTACTTTTACGCTTGATAAGAGCCTCGCCCCGGTCAAGCCGGTCGACTGGATCGCGCTTCTGAAGATGGTGATTCGGGCGGCGGCGGGGGTCGGGGCCCTGTGGCTGATCGCCGCCGCCGGCCCGCGGCGGCGGCGATCAGCCACAG
>NZ_WTPX01000301.1 GCF_013036045.1 Alienimonas chondri | reverse complement strand
CGCCCCCAGCAGCGCCCCCCCCAACGCCGCCCAGTCGCACCACGCCGGGGCGGGAATCAGCCAGGCGAACAGCGGCAGTTGCGGGAAGCTCGTCGGCGTCGGCGGCTGCCACAGCGGCCAAGTCACGCCGATTAAAAGCAGCGCCGCAACGCCGATGAGGGCGGTGAGCAAGCCTCTACGACTTATGGCCTTCACGCGGCAGCGTGAGTTGCGGCCGTAGTTGCCTCAGGGCCGTCCACCTCACGCAGCACGGAATCCAGCAGGTCTTCCGCCCCACGGGCGCGTCCTCGCGCCGCTTGCCATAATCGACCGCCCAAGCTGTCTCTCGCGTTGAATCCGTCGAACAGCAGTTCCATTACTTCGTTCGCTGTTCGCGTAAGCAGCGACACGCAATAAATGTCCTGATAGTAAGCGTCGCCGTCGTCTTCGAAGGAAGGAGTGAGCCGTTCCGTTCGACTGACCTTCAGCATCCCGCTCCCAAAGATGGCGACAAACGACTCTTCTTGAGGCGTCTCTTCCCAGTCCAACGCCCCGGACTCGGTTCGTTGCAGGGCGTGTTCCGCTAGGGTGTGAAAGCGGTCGTCGTTCGATTCGCGAGTCATCGCTCGGGCTTTGTCAATCGGTTAAGGCTGCGGACGTTCAGTCGATCCAGCGTATCTGCCGCCCGGCCCAGTGTACGCACGGAAGTGGTCTCTTTGTGCATCAAGTCGGTCAGTCCCGCGGCGGTACGCCTGACCTCTTGCCGATCTTCGACTGTCAACGCTTCGGATTCACAGAGTTCCGCAAGCGTTGCGCGAAGCTGTCGAACATGGGCGAGCCACTCCGGCCGGCTGTTAGTTGCGCCCAAGGCCAGCCGGGCGGTCGCGCAAGCGGTCGCCAAACCTCGCACGTCTCCCCCGGTCTTCGAACGTGCCACCGCCGCGTCCACCTTTCTCTCCGCAGACTCCGCCCGCCGTTCTGCGGACGCCGCACGACGTTCGGCAAGCCAGGCGATCAGAAGCCCGGTCACGCTGGCGACGCTTCCTGCCGCTCCGAGTCCTTCCCAGAAGTTCTCCGGTCCGCTCATCCCAACCGCACCCCGCCGCCCTGCGAGAAGAACCAGATCAGCCCCGCGGCCAGCAAGCCCGCGAGCACGGCGAGGGTGATCTTAATCCAAGAGTACGGCCGCTCGCCGGTGACGCGGCCGGTCACGGCGTTCACCAACACCTGATGCGGTTCGTCTCGATAGCGATACGCCAACATCCAGACCGGCAGCAATAAATGTTTGAAGGTCACGGCCTCGTGATTGACGTGCATGGAGGTGATGCGTTGCTCGTCCCCGCCGATGCGTCGGCGAACGTCGTGTTCTAATTGGGTCCGCATGCGGGCGTCGGCGATCTCGAACCCCTCGGCGAGTTCCACGTCGTAGGTGCGGACCAGGAACCCGGCGAGCAGCCGTTGGTCGTAGGGGTTCACCTTCGGCAGCGGCCACGGTTCGAGGTCTTCGCTGAGCTTGCGATTCACCCCGCCGCTGGCGACGACCAACGTATCGTCGAAGAAGCGCTCGAAGGCCCCGCTGGCCGGATACCACCGCGTTTTTCGCACCCGGCGCTTCTTATCGCCCGTGCCGACGGTGACCCAATAATGCTCGCCCCGTTGGCCGGAGTAGCGGGTATAGGTGAGGGAATCGAACGTCCAATACGGCAGATAAACGCCGTTGAATTTGCCCTTCACGCCCCGCTTGCGGAAGTCGTTCGGGGCGAACCAGCGACTGGCGACCCATTCTTTGAGGTTCGCCGCGGCCTTCTTCTCGGAGACCTGAAAGGGCAGCACGCCGTCGAGGGCGATGCGGTTCTTGGCCTGCACCGCGGCGTCGAGTTGCAACGGCGTGGCGCAATACGGGCACTCCGTGCCGGTCGTCGTGCCGGCGAACAGCACCGTGCCGCCGCAACTCCGGCAGCGGACCTCCCGCATCGCATCGTATTGGTGCGAGCCGGAATCGTGATGATCCCGGAGGCGCACCAGCATCGCCCTGTAATCGCGTTCCTCGACGGCCGCGTCCGGGGCGTGGACGACGGCTTCCCCCGCCCCGCAAAAGGGGCACTTCAGCGTTTGGGAGCCGATATGAAACTCCAGCCCGGCCCCGCACTTCGGACAGGGGAAGGTGCGTCCCTTCCCGCGATCGGTCAATTCGCCGGCGAATCGGGTCGAGCCGTGCGGGTGCGCCTGCGGCGGCGGATCGGGGGCCTGCGGGGGGGCCGATT
>NZ_WTPX01000300.1 GCF_013036045.1 Alienimonas chondri | reverse complement strand
CCGTCCGCCCTCCCGGCCGCCGGGGGCGGCCGTTACTCAGGCGTGCCTGGCGGCACGCAGGGCGCCCCGGCGTGGTGCCGGGGCGAGTGCCGCGTCCGCGGCGCCGCGCAACAGCGAAGATAGTGGTAACCGAGTCCGGCCCGCGCCGGGGTGTCACCCCCGAGTTACCGGCACCACCCCACCCCCTTCGCGGATTTGCCTGATCGATAACGTGCCGCGATCTAGCGACCACGCCGGGGCGTGCCCCAGATTGGTCCGCGGCAATGACCCTCACCTCCCGCGACGCAGCCCTACTCGTCGCCCTCTGCGCAAAAATCCGCGTGTTGTCCCTCCCCCAGATCGCCGACGCATGGTGGCCCGAGGCCGCCGACGGAAAAGCCGCCGCGCGGCGTCGGCTGGGCAAGCTCGCGGCGGCCGACCTTGTCTCCCGCCGGCGGGTGCCCGCCTCCCCTTTGCCGCCGATGGAGGCCCCCGTCGTCGCGTGGAAACCGGACGGTCCGACCCCTGATTGCGGAGCCGCGGCATGGACGCTGCAACGCCGCTGGGCGGCGACCGGCGGGCCGCGGGCCTCGACCGTCTACCTCGCCGGGGCGGCCGCCGCGAAGATCTACGGCGGGGCGTCCGCGGGGAAGCTGCCGGCCGCCTACCAGGCCACCCACGACCTGGGCGTCTCCGCGATGTTCCTGCGTCTGCTGCGGGACAACCCGCCCGCCGCCGCCCGTTGGATCGGGGAGGATCGGTTGGCCCCCTACCGCAAGCGGCAGAAGTTGCCTGACGCGGTGCTGGCGGACGGGCCGGGGTCCGAGCCGGAATTGGTGTTGGAGTTCGGCGGGTCGTACGACAAACGCCGGGTCGCGGCGTTCCATCAAGACTGCGCCCGCCGGCGCCTGGCGTACGAGGTGTGGTGATGAACGACCGCCCGCCGCCCCGCCCCCCCGCCGGCGGGGGCAAGCTCTCGGACCGCGACTATGAAATCCTCCGGCATCTCAAACGCTACCGGGTCACCACCCGGGAGGTGCTCGGGCGGCTGTTCTTCCGGGACAGCGAACTGAACGCCGTCTCGAAGGTCGTCTCGCGGTTGGAGAAGGGCGGGTACCTGTCGTCGCACGAACTGGCGAGCGGGACCGGCCGCCGCTACTACACCGTCGGCGCGACCGCCTGCCGGCTGCTGGGACTCTCGACGCGCAAAGCCGGGCCGCGGGGGCCGCAGGCTCTGCTCACCGACTACGCGATTCTCCTGTACTGCTGCGGGAGGGAGACGGAGTCCGCTCGGAAGCGGCTGGCGGTCTCCGAGCTGGCCTCCAAGCAGCCGAACCTGCTCGGCAAGGGGATGGACGCCGGGCGATACGTCTTGGAGACGCCGGCGGTCGGCGTCAGTACGCTCGGCTTCGTGCGGGTGGATCACGGGGGGGACGTGGCCCACATCGTTCGCAAATGCGCCGCCGACGTGGAGAAGCGGGCCGGGATTCGTTCGATTCGCCAGCTCATGGACGAGCGGCGGTTCGTGCTGGTCGTCGTCACGGCCAGCGAAGATAAGCGGCTGGAGATCCGGGACGCTTTGGCCCGCCGCCCGTGGCTGGTGCAGTTCAGGGTCGAGGCGGCCTCGGGCTTGGCCCCGCTCGTCTCCCCGCTGCCGGCCTGACCGCGGTGTTCGGCTCGCCCAGCCTCCGCCGCGCCCTTCACCGCGTCCCGTTCCGGCGGGAGTCGGATTTCCAATCAGCGACCAATCCCACGCAGTGGGGAAATCTGCCGGACTCGAACCGGCCGGAACTCGCCCTGCCGGAGTTCGGCGACACGCGGGCGGCGAAGCGGGCCTCCGGGTTCCGTTTCCTCTGGCTGTCGATCGCCGGACTGGCCCCAGTCGTCGCGGTCGTGACGTTCACGACCGCGGCCGGGAGACCCGAGGGCGGGGCGGTCGCCGCCGCACTGGCGACGCTGCTGGTGGCGGCGTCCGCGCTCTCAAGCGTCGGGAGGTGGTGGGGCCTTCTGGCCGTGCCGGCCGCCGCCGGGGTGGCGTTCGCCGTCGCCGCGTCGGACTCGCCGCTCGCCCCGGCGGTCATCGCCGCGCTGCTCGCCGCCGTCGCGGCGGAGCGGTTCACCGCGCAATCGGTCCACTTCCAGTCCCGGCTGCCCCTCCCGTCGGGCTTGGGGAGGCGGTATCGAGAGGTGTGGCGGATGCGGTTCCAGGCGCCCGGCGTCCAGTGGCGCGGGGAATCGTACCCGGGGCTGCTCCTGACGCTGCCGACCGCGGGCCTCGCGGGCGTCGCGGCGGTGCGGTTCGGGTG
>NZ_WTPX01000030.1:40702-41694 GCF_013036045.1 Alienimonas chondri | reverse complement strand
CGGAGGTCGGCGTACGCGCCGGAGCGCTGGCCGGCACGCCGGAGGCCGCCGTCCTGCTCACCCCGCGGGCGCTCGTCGGCTGGACCGGCAAGCCGGCCGTGCGTGAGTTTCCCTTGGCCTCGATACCAACCCGAAGCGTCAGCGAGGGCGACGCGGCGCAGCCGCGTCAAATCCGTCGGAGCCTATTCCCTCGCTGACGCTTCGGGTTGGTGCAAGTTGCCGATCTTGCGCCTCCATGACGTAGGCGACGACCTCTGCGAGCGAGTCCTCCCCGTTGATATAACGCACGCTGCCGCGTTCGGCCCACCAGTTATTTCGGGCGACGTTCGTTTCTCTGAGCCGTCGGGTTGCCCAAGCTTTCAGATCAGTCCGAACTTTCTTCGGATGAACGCCGGGGGCCGTGACGACCGCGTGAACGTGGTTCGACCGACAATTGACGGCATGCAGCTCCCAACCGCGGTGTCGGCAAGTCTCGGCAATCTGCGCCTCGACCATAGCTCGTAGGGACGGTGAGAGCCGACAAGCGTCCTCGGACATCAAGGCTGCGGCTTCCCGTTCCAGCGCCGGATTCGGCAGGCGCCAGCCGCGATGATATTCGACCCAACCTCGCCCGTCCCCCGGCAGCCAAGTCCCGTAGGTCACCCAAGTGATAAAGTAAGCCGTCGGCTCGAAATGCATCGTCATCAACAACCCGAAGCGTAGTCGAGGGACGCGGCGCAGCCGCAGGAGCGTTCGCCCCACCAACCCGAAGCGTCAGCGAGAGATTGCAAATTGACGGCGTCGCCCCCTCAGAACAAGCTCGCCGCACCAACCCGAAGCGTCAGCGAGGGAGTCGCTCTACTAACCCGAAGCGTCAGCGAGGGATCCAGAGCGTCAAACGTTCTCAATCCCCCCCGCCGGGCTGCGCCCGCCGTCCCTCGCTGACGCTTCGGGTTAGTGAGTAGCGATCCGCCGCCGGGTCAGCAAGCTCACCGCAATCAGCGTCAGGAAGC
>NZ_WTPX01000030.1:0-40684 GCF_013036045.1 Alienimonas chondri | reverse complement strand
CCAGCGGGATCGTCACCAGGCCCGGCTGCGTGAAGGGGGTCAGGGCGTCGGCCGGATCCAGGCCGTAGACCTTCTCGAAGGTGTCGCTGGAGAGCAGGATCCAGGCCAGCGAACTGAGCATCCCCACCGTCACGCCGGCGATCACGCCGCGGGCGGTCGTGCCCTTCCAGAACAGGATGCAGACCAGCGCCGGCAGGTTGGCGCTGGCCGCCACGCTGAACGCCCAGCCGACCAGATAACTGACGTTCATCCCCTGAAAGGCGATCCCCAATCCGATCGCGATCAGCCCCACGGCCACGCTGGCGAACTTCGCCACGCGGACCTGCTGATTCTCGTCCATCTCGATCCCCAGGCCGTGGGTCATCAGGTCGTGCGACACGGCGCCGGCGCTGGCGAGGATCAGGCCGCTGACGGTCCCCAGCACCGTGGTGAAGGCCACGGCGCTGATGCAGGCGAACAACCACTCGCCGAAGGTCCGGGCCAACAGCGGGGCGGCCATGTTGCTGTCGGTGGGGTCGAGGGCGCCGCTGGTCATCGCGCCCAAGCCGATAAACAGCGTCAGGACGTAGAAAAACCCGATGACGATGATCCCCACGATCGTCGATTTGCGGGCCGCCGCGGCGTCCTTGACGGTGTAATACCGAATCAAGATATGCGGCAGGCTGGCGGTGCCGCAGAACAGGGCCAGCATCAAGGACAGGAAGTTGATCTTGCCGAGCAGTTCGTCGGATTTGATGTCGGCGAACTTGGGGTGGTTGCCGGGGGTGAGGAGCGTGCGGCCGGCGACGGGGGTTTCCGTGATCACCGCGGCGTCCGGGTCGAGATTCGGCGATTCGAGGGGCGGCGGCCCGTCGACGGTCCGCGGCAGCATCATCTCGCCCTCGCCGAAGGCGCGGAGATATTCGACCGGGCCGAGCGAGCCCTCCGGCGGCACGGCCGTGGAGCTGGTATAGCGTCCCAGCGGCATCGATTCGTCCTCGCCGAGCGGTTGGATCCTCGCCCAAGGGGGGGCCGAGACGGAGATTTCCACCGCGGAGCCGTCCTCCGAGACCGCGTACGTCGTCGGGTAAGGGCTGCCCGTCTCGTTCAATCCCCGCCACAGCACCATCCCCACCAGGATCGTGCTGAATACCACCAGCAACCCGCCTTTAATAAACTGCACCCAGGTCGTGGAGACCATCCCCGCGGTCGTCACGATCGCGATCACCACCCCGCCGACCAGCGTCACGCCGGCCCAGTGCGGCAGGCCCAGCAGCGGGGTGACCAGCGCCCCGGCGCCGACCATCTGCGGGATCAGATAGAACACGCTGACGGCCAGCGTGCTCAGCCCCGCGGCGATCTTGATGCCCTTGGAATTGAACTTGGCGTCGAGCGCGTCCGCGAAGGTGAACTTGCCGAGCCGCTTCATCGGCTCGGCGATCACGAACAGCGCCACCACCCAGCCGGCCAGAAAGCCGATACTATACAGGAAGCCGTCGTAGCCGTAGAAGGCGATCATCCCGCAGATGCCCAGGAAGCTCGCCGCGGAGAGATAATCCCCCGCGAAGGCCACGCCGTTGACGAACCACGGGATCTGCCCGTGGGCGGCGAAATAGCCGCTGGCGCCCTTGGTGCGTTTGCCCAGCCACCAAGACAAAATCAACGTCCCGGCCACGAACAGCCCGAAGATGACGACGGCGGTGAGGGAGGCTTCGTGCTGCATTCTTGAGGGGCGAGGAGAAAGGCGTAAGGCGTAAGTGGGAATAATCCCGCAGACCGGGGAGACGTTGCGTTCAGGACTGTCGCCTTACGCCTCGCCCCTTTCGCCTTGCAACTCGTCACGCGCCATAACCCCATATAAAACCGCCAGAAACACCGCGAAGGCGATCAGTCCGAACCCGGTCCAGACGCTCGCCGGCACCCCGCCCCACAGCACGCCCATCCAATCGACCCAGAACGCACTGACCAGCACGAAGCTCGCGTACAGCGACGTATAAACCGCGAACAATACCAGCCCCAGCTTGGCGTTATACGTCAACAACTCCTCCGGCGGCGGAACCCAATCCGGAGCGGCGGACGCGGCCGGGTCGGCGGAGGACGGAATCCCCGGTCCCGGATCGGCGGGCAGCGGGGCAGGGCTGTCGGAGGACATCGGAACGAACGCATACGAGGGGCGGGGCCGCAGTGTGCGGCCCCGCCTGTCGCTTCGCCACTCACTCCGACCCGCGGGACGGCGATTCGCCGGCTTGCGGGGCGGGAGGGACGGACGACCCGCAACCTCAGGCGGCCGGGTCCAGCGCCACCTTCATCCAGCCGGCTTTGCGCTCGTCGAATTGCTTGTACGCGGTGATCGCGTCCGTCAATTCGTCCTGCACAGTGAGGATGTCCGTCGGCCGCACGCGGCCGGCCTGCACCAGTTCCACGAGCCTTGGGATGTAATGCCGATGATGGCAGTTGCCCATGTTCATGGTGAGGTTTTTGTTCATAGCCTGACCGATGGGAAACACCATCGCCGTCGGCGGGTAGACGCCGATGATCGACAGCGCCCCGGCCTTCGCCAATCCCTCGACCGCCCATCGCAACACCTGGCTGGGCGCCTGGCCGGGCACCCAGTCGCCGGCGCTGCGGTCGCCGTCCGGCTGAGCGTTCGGGGCGGCCTTGCGGACTTCGAGGCGGAACTCCTGCGCCAGCTTGTCGGCCTCCGCCTTGGCGGGGCCGGCGGTCGGGGGTTCGGCGTCCACGCCCACGGCGTCGATCGCGCAGTCCACGCCGATGCCGCCGGTCAGCTCTTTGATCGCCTGAACCGGGTCTTCTTCATTGAAGTTGATGACCTCCGCCCCGCGATCGCGGGCTTTGGCGAGGCGATCCGGCACGCAGTCCACGGCGAGCACCCGGCCGGCGCCCATCAATTGGGCGGACAGAATCGCGAACATCCCGACCGGCCCGCAGCCGAACACGCAGACGGTGTCGCCCGGTTCGACGCCCGCCATCTCCGCCCCGAAGTAACCGGTGGGGAAGATGTCGGAGATCAGAATCGCCTGATCGTCGGTCACCGCTTCGCCGAGCTTTACCAGCCCCGTGGCGGCGTGGGGGATGCGGGCGTACTCGGCCTGCAACCCGTCGAACGGGCCGCTGCTCGTCGGACCGCCGTAGAAGGCGGTGCCGGCGTCCTTCCCGTTGGGGTTCGCCTCGTCGCACTGGGCCTGATAGCCGCTGCGGCAGTAGGAACAGTGGCCGCAGGCGATGGTGGAGGGAATGACGACGCGATCCCCGACGGACAGGTTCCGCACGTTCTTGCCGACCTCCTCCACCACGCCGACGCCTTCATGCCCGAGGATCGTGCCAGCCTGCATGCCGGGCATCGTGCCGCGGACGAAGTGCAGATCCGTCCCGCAGATCGCGCTGGCGGTCAGCCGAACGATCGCGTCGGTGGGTTCCTGGATCGTGGGATCGGAGACGGTGTCGAGACGAATGTCGCCGATGTCATGCCAAACGACGGCTTTCATGGGAGCGCTCGGTGGGGGGAAACGAACGGAGCGAGGGGAGCCTCGATCGTTTCGCCCGCAGCGTCAGAGCGGCACGGGAATCGCGCCGGTCGCCGTGCGGGGCCTTCACCGGCGGACATTCCCCACTGAAAGACGGGTACGCTGACGGAGTGACGCCGTGCCTCCCCCTCGCCGCCGCCCTGCTCTTCGCCCTGAATCCCGGCGCCGAACCCGGTGCTGGAACGGGCCCCGACGAAACGCTGCCGGACGCCTTCCCCGCGAACGGTCTGCCGGTGCTGTGGGAGGCGGACTTCGGGCAGGGCTACAGCGGTTTCGCCGCCTCCGCGGACGGCGAAACGCTGTTCACGCAGGGTCAGACCCTGCTGGGGCAGTCCGTCATCGCCCTCGACGCCGCGACCGGGGAGACGCGTTGGGAACGCCGCACGGCGAACGCCTGGAACCCCGCCGGCCTCTATCCCGGCCCGCGCTCCACGCCGTTGGTGCATGGCGAACGGGTCTACTACACGGAGCCGCACGGCACGATCGGCTGCTTGAACGCCGCGACCGGGGCGGTCGTTTGGCGGTTCAGCCTCTATGAACGCTTCGCCGCGGAGGAGGTGGAGTTCGGCTACTCCTGCCCGCCGGTTCTCGCTGACGGTCGCCTGTTTCTACCGGTCGGGGGCGACGACGCGGCGATGGTCGCGCTCGACCCGCGGACGGGGCAGACGATCTGGCACGCCGGCGCCGACCAAGCCAGCCACTGCCCGGCGATCCCGATCGAGTTGGACGGGCGACCGCTGGTTCTCGGCTATCTACGCAATGCCCTCGTCGCCTTCGATCGGCAGACGGGGGAGCAATTGTGGCGGGAGCGGCTCTCCGACGGCTACGACGAACACGCTGCCCTGCCGATCTATCGAGAGCCGCACCTGTGGATCAGCGGACCGTTCCGAGCGGGGTCGGAATTGTTCGAGGTCACGAACGACCCGCCCGGCGTCCGGCAGATCTGGGTGAGCGACCTGCTGAGCAACGACGTGTGCAGCTCCGTCCTCGTCGGCGACAGCCTGTACGGATTCGATATCCAGGACGTGCAGGCGAAGCCGCATCGGCCCAGCCGCGGAGCGTTTCGCTGCGTGGACTTCCTCACCGGCGAGGAACGCTGGACCGTGGGCACGATGAAGGCTCGCCGCGAAGCGGAGCCGGAGGCGATCGGTCAGAGCACGATCCTCGTGGCAGCGGGGGCGAACGGGGAACCGCGGTTGCTGATGCTCAACGATTCCGGCCAGCTGATCCTCGCCGCCGCAAACCCGGAGCGATACGAGGAACTGGGTCGCACGCCGCTGCTGCCGGGCGCGGTGGTCTGGACGAAGCCGCTGTTGAATCGCAGCGTGCTGTTCGCCCGCCATCAGGACCGGGCCGTCGCCGTGCGAGTCACCGACGGCCCGGAGAGAGACAACAGAGAGTCGGCGACTCCCGCAGACTCCCGTACCACTGGCGACCTGACTCCCCCGCGGCAATGGACGGCCACCGTCCTCCCGGCGGAGCCGGAATACATGATGGACGCCCCCACCCGCACGATGCTGCGGGACTGGTTCGTCCTCTGCGTCGGGCTGCTGTGGGCCAGCGCCGCCCTCGCTTTGGGGTTCGCGGGGACGTTCGGCCGAGCATCAGCTCGCCCGTTCGCCAGTCGTTTTCGGCTGTGGTGGCCGCCGCTGGCGTTTCTTCTCGGCGCCGCGGGGACGACGGCGATCGGGCACGCCTTCGGCTCGTTCCAGTTCACCTGGCCGTTGGCGTTGCACGCGGCGCTGTGGGCCACGGCGTTGATCGCGACCCGGGCGAAGGCGCGGCGAACGGACGACGTGGCCGTGGTCGCGCTGGCGGCGCTGTTCGGGCTGTACTATTGGCTTTGTAAGCGGTTGGGGCTGGCGTTCGAGTGGTCGTTCCTCGCCGGCCCGCCCGCTGCGGCGCCGTTTGTCCTGCTGGTTCGCCGTTGGTCGAAGAACGAGCGACCCGGCGCGGGCTGGAACGTAATCGCGATCGAGATCATTTGCGGCACGCTGGGGTTCGCCGCAAGCTACGGCGTCGGCTGCGGCCTGCTGTGGTGGCGGTACGGGTGAGAACCGCGGGTTTCCGTCCTTAGTTCGCGGGATCGTTCTGCGTCACCGTCAGGGTGAGAGCCACGGCGTCGCCGCTGTGCCCGGCGATCAATGCGGGGCGTCCCAGTTGCACCGGCAGCGCGGTCTGCACGTTGAACGTCTGCATCCCCGGGGGCGTTTCGTCCTCGGCGCCCGCGGCGTCCGCGGGGCGTTCCGGGCGAGAGACCTCGTAGTTCAGCGCGACTTCGTAGGCGCCGCGTTGCGGCATGACCGTCGCCTCCACCATCGTGCCGAAATGCGTCGCGCTGAAACTCTTCACCGGTTCTCCTCGACCGGCGAACGTACGCCCGGTGACGACATAGGCGGTGCGACCGAACTGCGCTTGGGCCTTTTGCCTGACCGAAGCGGTCAGTCGCACGGAATCCGTCACGGCCGCCCCGTCGCCGGACTTCAACCGCTCCAGAATCTCCGCCGCGGTCGCCGTCGGCGCGGGCGGCGAGTCGAGCCGGTATTCCGTCACGACGATCTGGAACCGCGCCGGCACGTCGTCGCGAGTCGGCGACGGAATCAGGTCGGCGGCCGTTTCGGTGTCGGCCGAACCCTCTTGCGCCGGGAGCGAACCGACCGGTCCAGGGATGGCGAGGAGGCCGATCGCGCACAGCGTCAGGACGGCCGGGAAAGCGGTCTTCGTCATCGTCGAGGCCCTTCAGACAGCTTGGAAATGCGGGGAAACGGCGGGCGGCGGGGCGCCCGACCGACGCCTCACTGTCGGCCGGCGCCCCCGCCTCCACAAGAGGGCGCCCGTTCGCGGGCATGGAACGCGGGACTTCGGCTGACGTTGCCCCGACGCGTCGAATAGAGTGCCGGCATGACCGCCGCCGCCGACGCCCTCCGCACCGCTCTCAAAAATCGCACCGCCCGGGTGGGCGTGATCGGGTTGGGGTACGTCGGCCTGCCGCTGTTGGACGCCTTTATCAACGCCGGCTTCAAGACGATCGGGTTCGACGTCGACCGCAAGAAGGTCGACGCCCTGCTGGCCGGCCGCAGCTATATCAAGCACGTGCCCGGCTCGAAAATCGAAGGCTGGCTGCGGGAGGGAGCCTTCGAGCCGACGGACGATTTCGTCCGTCTGAACGAACCGGACGTGCTGCTGATCTGCGTTCCCACCCCGCTGACCGACGCCCGCGATCCGGACCTCTCCTACGTCGAAAGCAGCGCCCGCGCGATCGCCAAAGCGCTGCGTCCGGGGCAGCTGGTGGCGCTCGAAAGCACGACCTACCCCGGCACCACCCGCGACGTGCTGCTGCCGATTCTCGCCGAGAGCGGCCTAAAGCCGGGCGAGGATTATTTCCTCGCTTACAGCCCCGAACGCGAAGACCCCGGCAACCCCGATTATACGGCCGCCGGCATCCCCAAGGTCGTCGGCGGGCTGGACGAACTCAGCGGCGAACTCGCCTGCCTGCTGTACGAAGCGGCGGTGGTGAAGGTGATCCCGGTCGGTTCGCCGGAGGTCGCGGAGGCCTGCAAAATTCTGGAGAACACCTACCGGGCGGTGAATATCGCGTTGGTCAACGAATTGAAGGTCTTATTGGACCGCATGAACGTCGACGTCTGGGAGGTGATCGACGCGGCCAAAACGAAGCCGTTCGGCTTCCAAGCGTTCTATCCCGGCCCCGGGCTGGGCGGGCACTGCATCCCGATCGACCCGTTTTATCTCACCTGGCTGGCCCGTCGGCAGGGGTTGAACACGCGGTTTATCGAACTCGCCGGCGAGGTGAACACCTCGATGCCGGAATACGTCGTCGGCAAGGTCGTGACGGCCCTGAACGACGCGAGCAAACCGGTCCGCGGCAGCAAGATCTGCGTGCTGGGACTGGCGTATAAAAAGAACGTCGACGACAGCCGTGAGAGCCCCAGCTTTGAATTGATGGACCGCCTGCGGGACATGGGCGCCGAGTTGTCGTATCACGACCCGCACGTCGCGACGATGCCCACGAAGCGGGATTACGACTTCCCCCCGCTGCACAGCACGCCGCTGACGCCGGAGTTTTTGCGGTCGCTCGATTGCGCCCTGATCGCGACGAATCACGACGCGGTCGATTACGAGGAACTCGTCCGTCACGCCCCGCTGGTCGTCGACACCCGCGGCGCCACCCGCGGCCTGGAATCGCTGGGCACGGTGGTCAAGGCGTAGAGAGGTTGGGCACGGCAGCCTGTCACCGCAACCACGCGAGGTTTCGCCACTCCGCCGCGGGTTCGGATCGCGTGAACAAATTGGCGGGCGCCGCGGCAGGGTCGAGATTTGCGACGTTCACCGTATGGCGTTCGTACCACCACCGGCCACAGTCCATGCCAGTATTCCGAAGGTTATAAACCGCTCTTGCCCACTGCCCAGGAAGAACCACCAGTTCAGGCTCCGGGTCGGGACCGGGGTGGTACAGGTTACCCCTACCCCGGCGAGGGACGCCGGCTCGCCAGTCGATTTGCAGCGTTACGTCACTGCCGGATCGCGAAATCATGGCGTTGCCCAAACGAACGGCGGCCTCCGCCCCAAGCGCCTCTAAAGATTCAGTGAGCGGTGCGGCGAACCCATTACGTTCCCCGAACCGCACTTGATGCAGTCGAGTCGTGTGCAATCCGTCGTACCGCGGCCGGTCTGGCGGAAGCAACAACGCCTCCGGCACACAGTTGCGAGCGACCGCGCCGGGACCACCGCGACTCGCTTTGGTCCAGCCCACGTCGATATGCTGCACGATCATCCCTCCCCCTCCATCGCCGCCAGGGCGGCGGCGGCGGCGGCTTGTTCGGCGGCCTTCTTCGTGCCGCCGACGCCCGGCATGTAGCGTTCGCCGGCGATCACGGCGCGGACGGTGAACGTGCGAGCGTGATCGGGGCCGCCGATCTCCAGCATCTCATAGCTCGGCGGGCCATGGCCGGCGGTTTGGGCGAGATGTTGCAGCCGGCTCTTGTAGTTCACGCCGTCCGCCCCCCGGCGTGCATCCGGCGCGCCGCCTAGCGGCGACGGCGAACCGGGGAGAGCATGGGAGGGAGGCGGCGCCGGGTCGTTTTCCGCGGCGTCGAGCAACCGGTTCACGCAGTCGCGGGCCGCCTCCCAGCCGCCGTCGAGATACACCCCGGCGATCACCGCCTCCATCGCGTTGCTCAGCACGCTGCGGGGCACCCGGCCCGGCCGCCCGGTGGCCCGCTGGGCGCCCGCGAGCCCCTTGCCGGTGCGGATCAGCGGTTCCAATTCCAACCGATCCGCCAGCAGGGCGCAATTGCGGCGGGAGACGAGGGCGCTTTTGAGCTTCGTCAGTTCCCCCTCCGGCAGATCCGGCCGGGCGACGTACAGCCGTTCGCACACCGCGGCGCCGAGGATCGCATCGCCCAAAAACTCGAGCCGTTCGTTCGAGTCCAGCGAGGTGCGGGCGATCGACGAGTGCGTCAAACACCGCTTTAACAGCGCCCGATCGCGGAACACATGACCGAGGGCGGCTTCGAGAGCGGCGGTGTCCGGGGCGTTCGGCAAAGCGAATGGGAAGGGCGGAAGGCGGAGGGGCGCGATCATACCGACCGCCCCGCGGGTTCTGCCTTCCGCAGTCCGTCCTCCGCGTAGTATGCCGATCCCGTGACTGAAACCGCCTACCTCAACCTGATCTCCGGCCGCACGCGCGGGCCGCTCGCGGCGGCGGCGCGGCTCGCCCTGCTATCGGCGACGCTGCCGTACGGAATCGCGATGCGGCTCCGCAATCGGGCGTTCGATTCGGGGTGGAAGCGCACGCACGACGCCGGGGCGCCGGTGATTTCCGTGGGAAACCTGACCTGCGGCGGAACCGGCAAAACGCCGATCGTCGCCGACCTCTGTCTTCGTCTGAAGGCCGCCGGCAAGCGGCCGGCGACCCTCTCCCGTGGCTATAAGGCACTGCCGGGCGAGGGGGCGAACGACGAGAAGCTGCTGCTGGACGCCTTGATGCCCGGCATCCCGCAGGTGCAGAACCCGGACCGCGTCGCCGGGGCGGCGCTCGCCTTGCGGGAGCATCGGGCGGACTGCCTGGTGCTGGACGACGGCTTCCAACATCGCCGGTTGGGCCGCGACCTCGATGTGGCGCTGATCGACGCGACGGCTCCCTTCGGCCCCGGCAGCCTGAACCGGCCGAACTGCCGCGGTCGCCTGCTGCCCGCCGGCCTGCTGCGGGAGGGCATCGGCTCGCTCCGGCGGGCGGGATTGATCCTGCTGACCCGCTGCGACGCCGTCAGCGACGACGACCGGGCCGCCGTGGAAACCGCCCTTTCCGATCACGTGGGGGACACGCCGGTCGTCCCCGTGGCCTTCACGCCGGCGTCGCTGGTGCAGGTGGACGGTCGCACGGTTTCCCTCGATCGCGTCCGCGGGCGCACGGTGGGGGCGTTCTGCGGCATCGGCAACCCGGCCGGCTTCCGGGCCACGCTGGAGGGGCTGGGCACGGAGATCGTCTCGTTCGAACCGCGCCCCGATCACCACGCCCACACCCCCGCCGACCTCGACGCGATTCTGCGGCGGGCGGCGGCGGCGGGAGGGCAGGCCGTGCTCTGCACGGAGAAAGACCTCGTGAAGCTGCGGACCGCGGCGTTCGCAGGGTTCAATCCCTCGCTGCCGATCCTCGCCGTGCGGATCGCCGCGACCTATCCGCACGGGGATGAAGAGGTGACCGCGGCCCTGACGCAGGCCGTGGGAACCTCCGTCGCCGCGCCGCTTGCTGGATCGGGAAGCGCAACCGCCGAGCCGCCCCGAGCCGCGCTTCGCTGGGCGGCGTAAGCGAAACGCGCCGGGCGATTGACCCCGAACCCGCGGCGACCTATCGTGTCCGCCGGTTCGCCGCCCTCGTCGCGAGTTTGTTTCGCGACGAGGACGGTGGAACACCCGGACGCGTAGATCAGTTGGTTAGATCGCCACGTTGACATCGTGGAGGTCGGCAGTTCGAGTCTGCCCGCGTCCACTCATTGTCCGCGTTCCCCACGACTTGTCCGTGCGGGCGCCGGGATGAGCATCACGACCGCGGGGAGCTTCGGCTCCCCGCGGTCGTTTTTCATTGTCTGAGGCCGGGGGGGGGCGCCAGGAATCGGAGCCGTTCGCCTCGCCGGACAGCGGCTCACATCGACCGGCGGTACTCGCCCGGAGTCATGCCCGTGGTTCGGCGGAACTGCCGCGAGAACGCGCTTTGATCGGCATAGCCGACCTCCAAAGCGATCGCGGCGATCGCGGAGTCCGTCGACGTGAGTCTCCGGCAGGCGAGGTCGATCCGCTGCTTCAGGAGCCATTGGCCGCTATTCAGGCCGAACGCGATCTTCATGCGTCGATCCAGCTGATACCGCGAAAGCTCCGCCACCTGAGCCATCTGAAGCACGTTGACCGGCTCGGCGAGTCGCCGTGAGGCGAACGCGACAGCTTCGGCGATGTGGCGATAATCCTCGCCGGACTCGTTCGGGTGGGTGAGATCCCGCGAGAAGCCGACGATTCCGGCCGCCCCCCCGCCCCGCGCGCTCAGCGGATATTTATCGGTGAGGCACCAGCCGACGCTGCGATTCGCGTAGTGGTGTCGCTCCAACTTGCCGATGAGCGGCTTCTCCGAACGCAGGATCGCCCGGTCCTGCACGGTGAACCGGCGCCCAAGCGGCGGGGGGAACACCTCTTCCGCGGTCCGGCCGAGCATTTCCGAGCGCCGCCGAACTCCGCACCGTTCCATAAGCGTTTCGTTGGCGGCGACATAGCGGCACTCCGCGTCCTTGATAAAGTAAACGACGTCCTGGAAGCGGTCGAAGATCGACTCCGCCGTAAACGGTTCGGCGAGGCTGGCGAGAAGCGCGGCGAGGGGTTCGTGGGACGTCACCGTTTGATTGTGCGCATTTTGGAGCGTCGAGTCGAGAATGTGTCAAGATGGGCCGGGTGGGTTGATCTAAACTCGCACATGTTGCGCATTTCGCCCCTTCCCTTCCCTCTCTCTTGAGAGAACGAATCATGCATCCCTCATCCGACCGCGCCGCGCCGCAGCCGCAGCGGCGCCGATCTGGGTTCACGCTGATCGAACTGCTGGTGGTCATTGCCATCATCGCGATCCTGGTCAGCCTGCTTCTTCCGGCCGTCCAGCAGGCCCGCGAAGCCGCTCGCCGAGCGCAGTGCCAGAACAACCTGAAGCAGCTCGGGCTGGCGATGCACAACTACCACAGCACCTGGAAGACGTTCCCCGCCGCCACGGGCGGCATCGCGGCCCCGGGCGGCGGATTCTCCGGCCCTCGCGGGACGGTCGGAGACTGGAGCATGTTCCCGATGCTGGCTCCGCAACTGGATGAAACCGCGTATTGGGGCCAGATCAGCCAGCCCCTCACGACGTACAACACCGACGGCAGCGTGAACAACGAATTCGTCCCCTTCGGGATGTGGCCGAACGTCAACACCAGCAACGGTTACCCGCCGTTCGCCTACCAG
Source organism: Alienimonas chondri (assembly GCF_013036045.1). Classification (GTDB taxonomy): domain Bacteria; phylum Planctomycetota; class Planctomycetia; order Planctomycetales; family Planctomycetaceae; genus Alienimonas; species Alienimonas chondri. Next base: position 28,664 of record NZ_WTPX01000030.1, on the reverse strand, counting down.
TTCAAGACGCTCATCTGCCCCTCCGACGGCACCGAGGCCGAGGGAAGCGCCAACACGAACTACGGCGTGAACTGGGGCGACAACGGCCAGGTGATCACCTACGACCGCAATTACGTCTCGAAGAACAAACGTTCCTGCCGCGGCATGGCCGCCGGTCAGATCGGTTTCGCCTCCGACGGTCTGGCGAGAGCGACGCATTTCGGCATCACGTCGATCAAAGACGGGACCACGAACACGATTCTGTTCGGAGAGATTGGTCGCGGGGACGACAACTCCTTCCAGGCAGCGGTCGCCCAGGTGGACTCCCTGGCGGTCTTCGATTCCGGCACGGCGAAGGGTTACGAGAACCCCAAGCGCGACTGCCTCGACATCGCGACCGCCACCACCACGCCGGGCATCTATCAAACCGCCAGCGGCGTGTCGGCGGTGCATAACGAGCGCGGCAGGAACTACGCGATGGGATATCCCTCGCTCACCGGGTTCATGACGATCCTTCCGCCGAACGGACCCTCCTGCGCCACGGGCAACTGGGGCGGCGCCCGCTACGGCTATTCGGGCGGCGGGATCTACACCGCCGGCAGTTATCACTCCGGCGGCGTGCAGGTGACGCTGGCCGACGGATCCGTGAAATTCATCTCCGAGACGGTCGACGCCGGCGACCCCTCCCTGCCCAACGCCACCTCGGGACCGTCGAACTACGGCACTTGGGGCGCCTTGGGCACCCGCAGCGGCGGCGAAGTGGTGAACGACGCGTTCTGAAACAGGTCGTCAGCGTCGACGAGCCGCGAATGCGAACATCCGCCCCGGTCGAACCGCACGGTTCGACCGGGGCGTTTTCGTAGGCGTCCGAGCCCGGCTCTATTCACGGTGCGGCTTCCGGAAACGAAAACGCCGCCCGCCGGGTTCCGGCGGGCGGCGCTTATTTGATCGACGTTCGTTCGTTCGCCGGTCCCCCAAATGACTGCCGGGGGAGATCGTTACTGCAGCGGCGGCGGCTGGGTCGGGTTATCAGGCGCCTCCATCAATTCCGGCGGTCCCTCCTCGCCGGGATCGACCATCCCGCTCTCCCCTTCGCCGGAGCAGCCGATCGGCAGCAGCGCGGCGGACAGCGCCACGACCGCGGCGGCGATCCGCGGCGTCAGCGCCTTCCAGGACAGAAAACGCGGAGACTTCATACCGGCAGCTCTCAGGAAGGTTGTGAGACAAAGTGGACCGGGACTTGCCGGTCCGAGACGGGCGTGCAGATTATCATTGAGCCGCCGCGAAACCAACGTGAAGGCCGTCTTGAGACGGTTTCAATACGGAACGATCAGCGCCGCGACGACCGGCTCGCTGCTCTCCGTTAATCGACTAATCGACGACCGGCCAGCTCGATTCGGCCCGTTGGAGAACCTCCGGGTATTTCGCGTCCGTGTCGCCGACGTCTGCCCGCAGGGCGTTCAAGCGGTCGCGGAGGTTGCGGGCGACGGAGGCGTAATTCGGGTCGGCGATGACGTTGTGCTGCTCTTCGGGATCTTCGTTCAGGTCGTACAGTTCCCAGTACGGCTCGACCTTCTCCGGCAGGGCGCCGCGGGCGTCGAGGGGGAGGCCGTAGAAGAAGGCGAGTTTATAATCCGGCGTCCGCACCCCGTAATGGGCGGGCACGTCGTGGTGCGTCATGTTCATCCAGTACCGGTAATAGGCCTCCTCCGGCCGATCCTGCTCCTCCCCGCGCAACAGCGGGGCGAAGCTCGTCCCGTCCATCCCGTCTTCGCCGGGACCGGTCGGGGCCGCGACGCCCGCGAGGTCCAGCAGCGTGGGGGCGTAATCGACGTTGCCGACGAACGCGTCCTCCGTGGAACCGGGGGCCGGCGCCGCGGGGAACTGCGCCCGGAAGGACTCCGGCAGGCGCACGATCAGCGGGATCCGCAGCGATTCCTCGTACATCCAGCGTTTATCGATCAGGTCGTGTTCGCCCAGCATGAAGCCCTGGTCGGAGGTATAGAAGATAATCGTATTCTCCAGCTCGCCGGTCTCGCGGAGGTGGTCGATCAGCTTCGCGAAGTTGTCATCCAAGCCGCGGACGGTGCGGAGGTATTTCGTCAGGTAACGGCGATAGGACTCGCCGGTGTAGTCCTCCGCGGAGAGCGACGGATCGACGAACATATGGTGCCCCATGTTGCGGCGTTCGTTCCGCGGGCCGACGGAGGTGCCGTATTGCGGGCGCCCGATCGGTCCGAAGCCCTCGCGGTTGCGGAGGGACGCGGGTTCGGGGATCTCGGCGTTCTCATAAAGGAAGTCGTACTGTTCCGCGTTTTGAAAGTTGTCGTGCGGCGCCTTGAAGTGGTGCATCAGGAAGAACGGCTTGCCCTTGGCTTTGCGGTTCTTCAACCACTTCAGGGACAGCTCCGTGATCGCCTCGGAGGAGTGGATGCCGTCGTAGCGGTTGAATTGAAACTCGTTCTGCGGCCACGGCTTCGGTCCCCTCACGCGGAACGTGGGGTTGTGATACTGCCCCTGCCCCGGGAGAACCGTATAGAAGTCGAACGCGGCCGGCTCCTCCTTGAGGTGCCACTTGCCGACCATCGCCGTCTCGTAGCCGGCCTCTTTCATCATCCGGGCCAACGTCTGCCGCTTCGGCGGGAGACCGCCGTTGAGCGTGCGGACGCCGTGACGATGGGCGTGCTGGCCGGTCATCACCGTGGCCCGGGCCGGCACGCAGATGCTGTTGCCGCAGAACGCGTTCGTGAACCGCACGCCTTCCGCGGCGAGGCGATCGAGGTTCGGCGTGGGGTTCAGCCCCGCCAACCGTCCGCCGTACGCCCCGATCGCGTGAGCCGCGTGATCGTCGGACATGACGTACAGGATGTTCGGCTGCCGCGGCGTAGCGGATTCGTCCGCGCACGTCGCCGGAGCGGAGGCTCCGAACGTGAGGAGTGCGGCGAGGAACATCGAGCGGCGGGCGAGCGGCATCATCGGAGCGGGCGAGCGGCGGGAAGCGGAATGACCGAATCTACCGCCGCTCGCCCGTCAGAACGAATGCAACGGCGCTTCCTTCGGCGTTGAGCCCCGCGGAGGCGCCGCCGGAGCTTGAGGAAGACTCGACTGCCTGCGTTCACCGAGGTCGTGAGCGAGTTCAGTCGGCCGAGCGACGGCGACGCTCCGCACGGAGCGAAGCGGCGGGCAAGGCGGCGGGCGCTTCGACCGCATTTCGTCCTCGACAGCCCGTTTCGCCCTCGCCTGAGGCAGGGATGCGTCGCGGATGCGCATGGGCCGTTCTATATGACGTTTTGTCCGCCCGAATCGCTCAAAAACCGTCGCTGAGCGACGGGCTTCTCCTGTCCAACCTTTGCGCCGGCGGCCAAGAATGTCTTCTCCGAGCCGACGATTTATGTCCTTCGTCCGCCCGGCTGCGGAACCGCAACGCGATTCCGTCACTCCCGCCGCCGTCGCCTCCAGCGACAGAGCGCCCTTCCTCATTCGTCCCACAATTCAAGCCTTCCCCCGTGCAGACAACACTTTCGGACTCCTCCAGTCCCGCGGTCCGGCGCTCCGGCTTCACGCTGATCGAACTGCTGGTGGTGATCGCCATTATTGCGATCCTGGTCTCTTTACTGCTGCCCGCGGTTCAGCAGGCGCGTGAAGCGGCCCGCCGCAGCCAGTGCCAGAACAATTTAAAGCAGCTCGGGCTGGCGATGCACAACTATCACGGCACCTATAAGACGTTCCCCGCCGGATGCGGGGGAACCGACGACGTCACGAGAAGCGGTCTGCCCGGCAACTTCCGTCGGCTGAGCTGGATGATTCCGATCCTCCCGTATATGGATCAAACGGCCCTGTGGAATCAGATCAGCAAGCCGGCTTCGCTCGTTCCCCCAAGCGGCGGCACGGCCGTGAACTACGCCGCGATGGGGCCGAAACCCAGTAATACCCAGTACACGCCCTGGACCACGGAGATCTCCGTGTTCCTCTGCCCCAGCGACGGCACCCCGGTTTCGGAGATCTCCGACACGAACTACGCCGCCAACTGGGGCGATAACGGGCAAGGCAACAACGGCTCCGGCAGTGCGAACCGCGGCGTATTCGGCCTGCAGGTTTGGCGGGGCCTCCGCGATCTGCGCGACGGTACGACGTCCACGATTATGGTGAGCGAAATCGGCCGGACGGACGACAATAATCACGCCGGCAACGCCATCGAGTCGAGCGGCGCCGTGACCGCGGCCGACTGCATCACGGCGGGCGCCGACGCCGATCGCCCCGGTTTTTACCCGAACGGCACGCTCTACCCCCGGGGCGCCCGTTATCCGGACGGCTCCGCCGTGTTCACCGGGTTTAACACGATGGTGCCCCCGAACGGGCCGAGTTGCGTCACCAACACGCCTCTGGCGCCGACGGCCGACTTTTCGACGCTCGCGGAGGCCGTGCCCCCGACGGGCGTCCTGACGGCCGGCAGCTATCACAGCGGCGGCGTTCAGGTGCTTCTGGGCGACGGCTCGGCGACGTTCATCTCCGACACGATCAATGCGACGACCCCCAACGCCACGACGAACCCCGTGACCGCCGGCGAAAGCCCCTACGGCACCTGGGGCGCCCTGGGCACCCGCAAAGGCGGCGAAGTGATCGACGACTTCTGATCGCCGATCGGTCATCCCCACCCCTCCTTCCCCTCCCCTCTCCTCCCGAGATTCTCCATGCGCAAGCATCTTCCCTTAACATCCGTGCGAAACACTCCACGCTCGGCTCGCACCGGCTTCACGCTGATCGAGCTGCTGGTGGTGATCGCGATCATTGCCATTCTGGTCTCGCTATTGCTGCCGGCGGTCCAGCAGGCCCGCGAAGCGGCCCGTCGGAGCCAGTGTCAGAACAACCTGAAGCAGCTCGGGTTGGCGATGCACAATTACCACAGCACGTATAGAACCTTCCCGGACGCGATGGGCGGGCTCGGCGGCACCACCGGCGCGGTCGGACCGAACTCGACGCAGGGAGACTGGAGCCTCTTTCCGATGCTCGCCCCGTACCTCGACGAAACCGCTTACTGGGGTCAGATCAGCAGTCCGCTGACGACGGCCAGCGCCACGTTCGTACCGTTCGGCATGCGGCCTGAAGTCGGCACCACGGGCGGCTACCCGCCGTTCGCCTACCAGTTCAAATCGCTGTTGTGCCCGTCCGACGGCACCCCTCCGGTCACGACCGGCGCGACGAACTACGCATTGAACTGGGGCGACAACGGGCGAGTCCTCATGTACGACTCGAACTCCGGGCCGAGGAACCAGACGGCGAAGGCTTGCCGGGGTATGGGCAAGGGAATGTTCTACTACGGCGGTCGCGCGGGGCAGCCATCCTCTCACATCGGACTCAGCGCCGTGAAGGACGGCGCCACGAACACGCTGCTGTTCGGCGAGATCGGTCGCGACGAGAACGAAGGCGTTTATGCCGGCAGCGTCGGCCAGGTCGATTCTCTTGAAACCACGACCGTTTCAGGAGCTTATCGCTTCGAAAATCCGAAGCGGGACTGTCTGGACGTCGCCGTGAATCCCGCGGCGCCGGGGTTCTATCCCACCAGCGGTTCGGGCGTGACGGCCGTGCATTCCGAACGCGGCAAGAATTACGCGGCGGGCTATCCCGCTATCACCGGCTTCATGACGATCCTCCCGCCGAACGGGCCGTCGTGCGCCCGCGGGAACTGGTCTGGATCGCGGTACTATTACGAGGCGGGCGGCATTTATTCCTCGGGGAGCTACCACACGGGCGGCGTGCAGGTTTGCCGCGTCGACGGGTCGGTGAGCTTCATCTCCGACACGATCGACGCCGGCGATCCCTCCCAGCCGAACGGAACGGTCGGCCCCAGCCCGTACGGAACCTGGGGCGCGTTGGGGACCCGGTCCGGCGGCGAAGTCGTCAGCGACATCTAAGACGCTGCGACGGCGAGTTGAATCCGCCGAAGAACAGTCGATCCGACGAGTATAAAGACGCCGCCCCGGCCGGTCTCGAACCGGCCGGGGCGGCGTTTGTTTTGCTCCCCGGCGACTTGAACGACTCAGGACACGTCGTGGTCGCCGGGGGAGCGGCGTTTGGTCAGCTCGACTTATCAGTTCGACCGATCAGTCGACTCAGGCCCCATTTGAATTAGGCCTGATCCGACTTCGGCCGGGCGCCGGGTCCCAAGCCGGGCAAGTCCTTTTGCGGCTGCGGGACGATGCTTTCCGGAGGCCCTTCCACTCCGGGGTCGACCATTCCGCTTTCTCCTTCCCCGCCGCACCCCAGCGGCAGTAAAGCGGCGAAGAGCGTGAGGACGGCAAGACGTTTCCGGGGCGACGATCGGAAGGACGGCATCATGGAGGACTCGAAGGAAAACGGGCTGTGTTGAACGCATGAGTCATGCGATTCCCAAGTCTATCAACCGCTCAAGAAACGGCGAACCTATAGTCGATCGATCGAGCCCGTTCCGGCCGGATTGACTCGAGTTTTGAGTTCGTAATTCACGCTCCGCCCGCCCGGCGCCCGCCTCGTCGGCGCCCCTGCCGTCGCTCCTTGCAGGAGCGCGCCGCCGCTTGTTGCCGACGATGAATAAGAGTCGTCGGGCGGAACGTCGCGGGCCGCGTTGAGCAAAGGCGGCTTGTCTCTACAAATAGAGTGCGTCCGGCGCGATTTCGCCTTCGGTCAGACCTGCCGGGCAGGGCCCCGACGCGCCCATCTGCCGCGGCGGCCGGGCGCCTCGGCACGCTGTCTGCTGTCAAGATCGATTGCCGCTGAATGAACTTGTCTCCGGCCGATCAACGTCGCAATTTCCGCCTCGTCGATCTCCCGCCGGCACGTTCCGCAGGGCGTCGGCTTCCTCGCGTCGACAAGAACTTCGCATTCCGCTTTCGACAGCACCTTACTCATGTCCCCCCGCGTACATCTTCAATCACCGCCCCCTCCCGGGCGAACGCCTCGCTCCGGCTTTACGCTGATCGAGCTGCTGGTGGTCATCGCCATCATCGCGATCTTGGTCTCTTTACTGCTGCCCGCCGTGCAGCAGGCCCGCGAGGCCGCTCGCAAAAGCCAGTGCCAGAACAACCTGAAGCAACTCGGGTTGGCGATGCACAACTACCACAGCACCTATAAAACATTCCCCGCCGGCCTGAGCGGAGCCGGCGCGACGTCCGGGTACTCCGGCGCGAACGCGATCTGCGGCGACTGGAGCGTCTTCCCGATGCTCGCCCCCTATCTGGACGAGACCGCTTACTGGAACCAGGTCAGCAAACCGCTGACCGTCACCGCCGACGACGGCACCGTCACGACCTTCGCGCCGTTCGGCAGCCGGGGATCGCCCAGCGACGCCCGCGGCTATCCGCCGTTCGGTTATCAATTCAAAACCCTGCTCTGCCCCTCGGACGGCACGACTCCGGTCGCCAGCGGCAATACGAACTACGGCTTGAACTGGGGCGATAACGGACAGGTGCTCATGTACGACGGCCGCGAATATTTCGTCAAGAAAGTGCGTCCCGCTCTCCGCGGCATGGGGGCGGGCATCTTCGCCTACGGCACCAATCCGTCGACCTCCGTCGGCCGATATCATTACGGAATCAACAGAGTCAAAGACGGTTCCTCCAATACGTTGCTCTTCGGAGAAATCGGCCGCGACGACGGGGCGAACAGTTACGTCGGCAACGTCGCCCAGGTCGAATCGCTGGAGCAGGCGGGGACCTACGCCGCGGCCTACCAATACATGAATCCCAAGCGAGACTGCCTGGACGTCGTCACCGCCGCCAGCGGGGCGAAGCCCGGCTTCTATCAAACCGGCTCCGGAGTGGCCGCCGTTCACAATACCCGGGGGAAGAACTACGCGATGGGCTACCCGTCCATCAGCGGGTTCATGACCATTCTGCCGCCGAACGGTCCCTCCTGCGATAAAGGCGGCTGGAGCGGCGCCCGGAACGGCTATGCGGCGGGCGGCATTATGACCGCCGGCTCCTATCATGCGGGCGGCGTGCAGGTTTGCCTCGTCGACGGCTCGGTGAACTTCATCTCGGAAACGATCGACACCGGCGACCTCAGCCTCCCCAACGCCATCGGCGGCCCCAGCAACTACGGCACCTGGGGCGCGCTCGGAACCCGCCAGGGCGGCGAAGTCGTCAGCGACGCTTTCTGAGCAAAGCGTCGAACCGCCTCGACGCCTTCATTCTAAAACAGCGCCGCCCCGGTCGGTTTCCGAACCGACCGGGGCGGCTTTCTATTATTTTATTCAGACGAATCGACGCGCAGAAGACGGCCCGTCGAACCTTCCGATTCGACGGGCCGTCTCAAGAACGCCTGATAACGTTCCTCCGGAGCGCCGTGCGGATCGACGGATCCGTCCGGGAATTACTGCAACGGCGGAGGCGGTTCGGTATCGTCCTCCGGCGGCGGCGACGATCCCGGCGGCCCCGCTTCGCCGGGCTCCACCATCCCGCTTTCCATACTGTCCCCGCAGCCTGCGGAGAGGGCGGTGAAGAGCAGCAGCGTCGGCAGGGCGAGGGACGAACGGAGCGCTCGGACGCGGAACGCGGACCGGGATAAAGGGCCGAGCATAACGGCCTTTCTTTTTCAGAAGCGAAGGCGGACGGCATCGGAGCGCAATGCGGTCCGTATTTTATCGACCCGCCGAACCGCCGCCATCGCCGCGACGCTGTAAACAGGCAGAAAACGCGGACGGCGGCCGATTTATTCTCGACCGGCCCGCCGAACCTGCCAGTCGTCGTCGGCTTCCAACACGCGTTCCGCCTCCTCGCCGTTGAGCCACGCGGCGGCGGCCGGGTCGCGTTTCAGGTTCGCGTCCCAGAACGCCGTCGTCAGCGCCAAAATCGCCCGATGATGATTCGGATTGCGACGGCGGGCGCCGGCCCCGGGGCGCGCGTCGGCGAACGCGGAGTGCTCCGCGTCTTTCAACACGAGTTGATAACGGTCGATCGCGTCCGGCAGGTGCGGGAAGACGTTCAACCGGGACTCCGGGGTTTGCTGCCCGATCGGGCTGTCGTCCTTCGTGCCGGTCATTAAGAGCCACGGCACGGCGACGGAACCGAACGCCTGCTCCGGGGCGCCGCGGCTGGGCGGGCTGGGGCTGAAGATCGCCGCCGCGTCGATCCGCTCGTCGGTGAACTTCAGCGCGGCCAATCGCCGGCCGATCCCGGGGGCCGTCTGCCCGCTGACGGCCTGCGTGGTTTGGGCGCCGAAGGAATGCCCGCTCATCCCGACCCGGCTCAGATCGAGCCGACCGAACAACGGATGCCCCTCCTCCGCGTTCCATCGCTCCAACCGATCAAGGACCGCGGGCACGTCCTGCACTCGCAGGAAATAATTTTCTCCGGACGCCGCCTGCTTCATCGCTGCCATTCGAGCCAGCGGTCGGGCCTCCTTCCAGACCGCCTCGTCGCTGCCGGGATGCTGGAGGTTCACGCAGACGTACCCCCGGGCGGCCCAATGCTCCGCAAGATAGGTTCCCCCCGCCCGACTGCCGCCCAGCCCATGGCTGAATAACAAGACCGGCGCCGGCTTCGCCACGCCCGTCCAGGCCATCACCGGCAACCGCACGCGAATCGGGATCACGCGATCGCGATCCGCGTCTTGAACGTCGAGATCGATCGGCTCCCCCGCCGCGGCGCCCTCCGCCACGGCCAGCGGGTCGTACGTCTCGACCGCGGCCTGCGGAGCGGCGTCAGGAACCGGCGGCGTCGCGGCCCCGTCCTGCGGGGTCAGCGACAGGAAGAAAGCGAGGGCGATCATCGGACGCTCGAAAGTCGGGGCGGCGGGGACGACGCGAGACCGTCGTCCGCGGCGGTACCTCGACCGGACCGGTTCGGTTCCGGTCGATTCATTCTTTCCCGTCCGCGCCGGCGTCGAGTTCCGCGCGCAGGTCGATCACGCGCTCGTCGTGAGAGATCAAATATTCCTCCTGCGCCTGATACGCCGCGGCCCGCTGAGCGTTGGCGGCTTGGAACGCGGGATCGGCTTTCACCTCTTCCCGACGGCGGGCCCGGTCGGCGTTGATCTGCTCGTCGGTCACGAACAACTGCGGATACGCGCTCTCCAACAGTGCCTGCGACCGGCGCTCCGCTTCGACCAACGACGTATATCCCGGGTCGTTCTGAAACTCCTTGTGCAGCCGATCCAGCGCGCGTTTGCGACGGCTGTCAGGCAGCGTCCCGACCTCCGGATTCCGTTCCAGCAGATAATCCTCGATCGCTCGTTTCGCCTTGAAGGTCGCGAACAACAGCTCTTTATAGCGAGGATCTTCCTCGTGCAGCCGACGCCGCAGATCGGAGAGGTCGTGGCGAATCGCCTTCTGGGAGCGATACACGATCGGGAACGCGGCTTCGCGTTCCCGATCCAGTTCCTCGACCCGATCGACCAGCGCCCGGTAGCGGTCGTCCGTGCGATAAAGGCGGTCGCGGGCGTTCGTCACGGCGATCTCCAACCGCTCCTCCAGCGATCGCGGCACGGGATGGCGATCCGCGGCGGATTGAATCTCCCGCCAGTTTTCCGCGACGCGGGGGTGCTTCCCGACGGTCGAGAGTTGGACGTCGTCGATCTCCGCGGCGCCGTCGTCGACCTGGAAGGCAAAATAATCCCGGGTTTGATCGAGGATCGGATGTTCCGCCGAGGCGACGTGGTCGCGGTCGATATGGGCGACGAGGCGGTCGCCGAGAAATTCGACCGTCATCACGTACCAGCGATCCGGGTCGAACTCGTGGGCGCAGTCCCCGTGCCAGTAGGACGAATACGGCCCGCGAGCGTCCTTCGCGGTCTGGATGCGGAAGTGATCGGGGCGAATATGAACGACCGCGTTATAAGGCCCGTCGCTGCCGGTCAGGAATCGCAGATCCTTCGATTCGCCCAGTCGAAACGCGAAGCGGACGAGGGAGTCGCCGTATTCCAGATCCTTGGCGAAGATCCGCGTGTTCTCGGTCCCGGTTCGCACCCGTTTGAGCACGCCGTCGGTCGCTTCCCAATCGCCGTTAAAATGCCAGCGGGCGCTGACCTGCCCGGTCGAGAAATGATCGGCGAAGGTCTGTGATTTCGGCTCGACCAGCAACGGCGCCGACGGCGTCCGCGCCCCGACCGACGCTCGCCAGTCCGCCAGTTCCGACCGCAGTTCCGCCGTCTTCTCCGGACGGCTCGCGGCAAGATCGCGGCGCTCCCCCGGGTCCGCGGCGAGGTCGTATAATTCGACCGTTCCGGCGTCGTAGAACTCGATCAACTTCCAATTCCCGCGGCGGATCGCTCCGGCCGATCGTCCGCCCAGAAAATGCGGCCCGTCCAGCGGATAATGCCAATGCAGCGAACGATCGGCGGACTCGGAGGCGGGATCGATCCAGGCCTCCCACATCGAGGCGCCGTCCGTGACGTCGGCGACGGGCGCCGGGTCGATCGCGTCCAGGAGCGTGGGAGACAGATCCGTATGGATCATCGGCCGTTCGCAGATCGCGCCGGCGGGTAGACGATCCGGGCCGCTGACGATCAAAGGAACGCGGATTCCGCCCTCATAGAGTTCGCTTTTCCCGCCGCGCAGCGGGGCGTTCGAGGTGACGTTCGTTTCGCCGCCGTTGTCGCTGGTGAAGATCACGATCGTGTTCTCCGCCAGGCCCAGTTCCTTCAGCTTCGCCTGAATCATGCCGACGCCGTCGTCGACGCTCTCCAACATCGCCGCGAGGTGCGGGTTATGGTCGCCGGCCCAATGGTCGAGCGGATCGCCTTCCAAGCCACGGTCTTTACACAGGTAGCAGGCGTTGCGCGTGCTCTCGCCGGGCGGGTGCTTGTCGCGGTACTTCTGAACGAGTTCCGGCTTGCCGTTCAGAATCGTGTGCGGGGCGTAGTGACTGAGATAGAGAAAGAACGGGCGGTCCCGGTTCCGCTCGATAAAGTCGACCGCTTCGAGGTTCATCCGATCCACGAGATACTCCTCCTCGCCCAGCCGGTTCTCCGGCAGGTCGACCCAGCGAATCGGCTGATCGCGAAAGACGTAGGGCCAGAAGTTTGCCCCGTTGCCGACGCCCTTCACCTCGCGGGCGACGTCCCAGTCGAAGCCGTGGTCGCGGGGCCGGATCTCCCGCTCGGCCCCGTGATGTTCGTAACCGGTGAGGTGCCATTTGCCGATCATCCCCGTTCGATATCCCCGCTCCTGCAACGTCTCGGGCAGCGTGCGAACGTCGGTCGGCAGGGCGTTCGCGGAGTTCGGTCGGAGATAATCCAGAATGCCGAGCCGAGCCGGCGCCAGCCCGGTCAATAGGGCCGCGCGGTCGGGCGAACAAACCGGCGCCGCGGCGTACGCCTGCGTGAACCGCACGCCGTCTGCCGCGAGACGGTCCAAGTGCGGCGTTTCGTGAAAGCCGTTGCCGTAACAGCCGAGTTCGCTCCAACCGAGATCGTCCGCGAGGATCAAGACGATATTGGGCGGCGCGTCCCCCGTGCCGGGCGGCGCGACCTCCGCGGCGCCGGCCGGCGGAACCAGCGCGAAGAGAACCGCAGCGAGGGGAACGAGCCGGGACATGAGCGAACCTCGGGCGAGCGGCGAGCGACCACAGATTCTGCCGCCGCCGCGTGCCCGACGCCACGTTGAGCGTAATTCGCGGCGCCAGCCGTCGCCGGCGATGCTGGCCGCCCGGGCCGGGAGCCGAGGCCGAGTGACGCCGGCCGCTCTCCGTTTCTCTTAACCATGCAACCCAACCTCGGCTTGCGCCTCGGGCTGCCGGGGGGTTCACGCGAGCGCTTCGGTGACCACGCGGGCGGGTTTGACGCCGGTCAGCTTCTGGTTCAATCCGCGGAAGGGGACGGTCAGCTTTTGATGATCGAAGCCGAGCATATGCTGCACGGTGGCGTGCACGTCCCGCAGGGGGACGGGGGTGTCGGCGGGGAGGTAGCCCAGTTCGTCGGTCTCGCCGACGGTGTGGCCGGGCTTGGCGCCGCCGCCGGCCATCCACCAGGTGAAGGCGTGCGGGTTGTGGTCGCGGCCGACCAGGCTCATCGTCACGCCGCCGCGGTTCTCCCGCATCGGGGTGCGGCCGAACTCGCCGCCCCACACGACCAGGGTGTCCTCCAACATCCCCAATCGTTTGAGGTCGTGAATCAACGCGGCGAGCGGCTGATCCATCTGCGTGCATTTGTCCTTGAAGCCCCGGTTCAGGGCTTCATTGGCGCCGGCGCCGTGGCTGTCCCAGCCCCAATCAAACAATTGAATATAACGCACGCCCCGCTGGGCCAGGCGCCGGGCGAGCAGGCAGTTATTGGCGAAGCTGGCTCCGTCGGTCGTGCCGTAGAGCTTGTGCACCTCCTCCGTTTCGCCGGAGAGGTCCGTCGCTTCCGGGACGGCGACCTGCATGCGATAGGCGAGTTCGTATTGCTGGATGCGGGTGAGGGTCGCGGGATCGCCGAACTCCGCGTGGGCGGACTCGTTCAATTCCCGCAGCGTATCGAGCGCGGCCCGGCGGGCGCTGCGGGAGACGCCTTGCGGATTGTCGACGTTCAAAATCGCCGGTCCGGCGCCGCGGCATTGCACGCCCTGATAGACGCCCGGCAGGAAGCCGCTGCCCCATAAGGCGTTCCCGCCCCGCGGCGGGCGACCGCCGGAGAGCAGCACCATGAAGCCGGGCAGGTCTTCGTTCTCCGTGCCCAGCCCCCAGGTCGTCCAGGCGCCGACGCTCGGCTTGCCGATGCGGGCGTCGCCGGTGTGGACCATCACCTGAGCCGGACCGTGATTGAACTGGTCCGACTGCACGGTTTTCAAGAAGCAGACCTCGTCCGCGGGACAGCCGTAGCCGTCGACCTCCCCGGCGAAGTACGGCAGGCGATCGGAGACCGGCGTGCCGCTCTCCCCGCGCGGTTTGAACGGAAACTGCGGGCCGAGCAACTTGGGCACGCCCTGAATAAAGGCGAATTGTTGCCCGTCGAGATAGCTCTGCGGGCAGTCCTTGCCGTCGTACTTCGCGAGCTCGGGGCGATAGTCGAACAGTTCCAGCTGACTCGGCGCCCCGACCATATGAATATGAATGACCCGCTTCGCCGTGGCGGCGTGGTGCGGGCCGGGCCGGCCGCCGGTTCCCCCGGCCCCGCCGCCGTGCGTACCGCCGGCTTCGCTCCCGGCGGTCGCCTCGTCGGCGGCGGCGGCTTGATGCGAGAGCCACAGCCCGCCCACCATCCCGGCGGAGGCGTCCCGCAGGAAGTGGCGACGCGTGACGTGGGAGAGCGTTTCGGCGGCGGGATTCATAGTTCGGCTTGGTTCGTTCAAAGATCAATAGCAACCCGAAGCGTCAGCGAGGGACTCGACGTGATGACCGCCCGTCCCTCGCTAACGCGTCGGGTTAGTTGGTCAGGGCTTCGTCGAGGTTCAACAACACCTCCGCGATGATCTCCGGCGGCGGGGGGCCGTCGGGGAGGGCGGCGATCTGTTCATAGAGGGTCACGAGTGCGGCCCGTTCCTGCTCCCCCGGATCGCGGCCGCAGACGAGGAGGAAGCCGGCGTCGATCTGCTCCGCGGGCGAGTCGCCGGCGGTGCGCATCCGATCGGCCAGGGCGGCGCCGGCCTCGGTGAAGGTGGTGTCGTTGAGCGTCATCAACGCCTGCACCGGCGTGTTGCTGTCCGGCCGGCGGGCGGCGCAGAACTCCCGGCTGGGGGCGTCGAAGCTCGCCATGATCGGATGCGGAACGCTGCGTTTGACGTAGGTATAAACGCTCCGCCGCGTGCGGTTCGGGTCGCCGACGCTGGCGGTGTTCCACTTTTCGTTATCAAACGGCTTCCAGACGCCGTCCGGGATCGGCGGTTGCACCGGCTCACCGTGGAGACGCTCGGTCAGCAGCCCGCTCACGAATAACGCCTGATCGCGCAGCGCCTCCGCGGACAGTCGCTGCCGCGGGCCGCGGGCCAGCAGGCGGTTGTTCGGGTCGAGTTCCTTCAGCTCCGGCCGGGCCGCGGCGCTCTGGCGATAGGCGGCGCTGAGGGCCATCTCCCGCAGGATGCGTTTGCGGCTCCAGTCGAAATCCTGCGAGAACCGTAGGGCGAGATCATCGAGCAGCGCCGGGTGCGAGGGCGGTTCGCCGCTGGAACCGAAGTCTTCCTCGGTCCGCACCAAGCCGACGCCGAATAGCCGCGCCCAGAGGCGGTTGACCTCCACGCGGGCGGTCAGCGGGTTCTGATCGCTGACGATCCAGCGGGCGAGGGCGAGACGATCGAGGTTCGCCCCCTGCCCGTCCGATCCTTCCCCCGAAGACGTCAGCGGGTTCCCCAAGGCTTTGGGCACGCCGGGGGCGACCCGTTCTTCCTTGGACATCATATTCCCGCGGTCGAAGCGGTGCGTGGGCCGGGCGAGTTGCGGCTCGCGTTCGACCATCACCGGCATCGCGGCCGAGGGAATCGCCCGTCGTTGTTGCTCCAACCGGGCGAGTTCGGCGCGGTCGGCGCTGATCGTTTCGTCCCACCACAGGTCTTGAAACGCCTGATCGCCGCTGAAATCGATTCGCCCGCGGCGGGCGACCAGCGGGAAGGAAGCGAGTTCAAAGACGTTGAACTCCAACGTGATCTCGATCGTCGACTCCGGCTTTACAGGCAGCGGTTTGCCGAGCACGAACGCCGCCGACCGCGGGCGATTCATCTTGGTATACGGCCCGACGCCGCTGTTGTTCTTGAGGTTCAAGCTGTCCTTCGGATTGCGAGCGGGGGTCGGCTCGTCGAACAGCACCTCCGTGAAGTTGACCGGCTGCGGTTCTCCCTCCGCCGGTCGCACTTCCGCCCGCACCTTGGAGACGGTGAAGCCGAACTCCGCGTCCTTCAACGCCTTCTCCAGGTCCACCGGCAGGCCGGTGAAGCGAACCGCGGTGAGCTGCTCCAGCCCCTCGGGCAGCGGGGCGGTCAGCGTGACGGCGGTGTTGCTGGCGACGTTGCCCGTGAGGCGATACGTCGGCCCCTCCGGCGTGTCGTCGACCTCGATGCCGGGGGTGCGGGTGACCTCGGCGGTCATGGACTCCGGCGAGCGCCACCGCGACGGGTCTTGCAGCAGGGCGTTTTCCCGCTGCCAGATCGAATGCCGCAGCGGTTCGAGCTGCGCGTCGATCGCGGCGGCCCGCTCGTAGTCGTTCGGGTTCTTCGGCGTCTGCAACAGCGGATGAGCGTTGCCGAGGTCGGCGTCGGCGGTGTTATTAAAGAACGCCGCGGACTGATAGAACTCCTCATGCCCGACCGGATCGTAGGGGTGCGAATGGCACTGCACGCACTCCATCGTCAGCCCCTGCCAGACCTGCCAGGTGACGCTGACGCGATCGAGAATCGCCTCGGTGCGGAAGGTTTCGTCGTCGGTGCCGCCCTCCTCGTTAGACTGCGTGAGCCGATGCGCGGCGGTGGCGACGCGGTTTTCGATCGATTCGCCCGGCAATAAATCGCCGGCGAGCTGTTTGATCGTAAATTCGTCGTAGGGCAGGTCGTCGTTATAAGCGTCGATCACCCAGTCGCGGTACGGCCAGACGGTGCGGCGGTGATCCTGCCCCAAGCCGCTGCTGTCCGCATAGCGAATCTGATCGAGCCAAACGCTCGCCCAGCGTTCGCCGAACCGCGGGCTGGCCAGCAGGCGATCCACGACCGCGGCATAGGCCGGTTCGCCCTCGGTCTGCACGGCTTCGAGGAACGCGGTTCGCTCTGCCGGGGCGGGCGGCAGGCCGGTCAGATCGAGCGTCACGCGACGCAGCCAGCGATCCGGCTCCGCGGCGGGGTTCGGCGTCACGCCGGCGGCTTCCAGCTTCGCCAGCACGAACCGGTCGATCGGCCCGTGCGTCCAGGCTTCATCTTCGACCTCCGGCGGGGCGACGGGCTGCGGCGGATCGAAGGACCAGTGCCGGCCCCACTTTGCCCCCTGTTCGATCCACCGGGTGAGCGTGGCGACCTCGGCGTCCGTCAGCCGCGGGCCGTGCTCCGCGGGCGGCATGCGGGTTTCGTCGTCCGGATCTTTGACGCGATCCAGCAGATAGGAGAATTCCGGATCGCCGGGCGTCACCAGCAGGGCGACGGCTTCTTCGTCGATGAGGTTGAGGTCGCCGGCTTCGCGCACGCCGCCGTGGCAGGCGGAGCAGTGGGCGTTGAAGATCGGCCGGACGTCCCGCGCGAACTCGACCTCTTGTCCGCCCTCCTCAGGCCCTTTCTCTGCCGGAACGTCCGCGGCGGGAAGCAGCAGGGCGGCGAGGAGCAGCGGGGCGGGCATCGGCGACCGGGCGGCAAGAATCGAACGGGGACATGACCTTACCGTACGATTCTACGCGGGTTCACGGTCCCGGGCACATGGAACGCCCGACCCGGGGGCGGTCCCGGGCACGCGGCACGCCCGACCCGGGAGCGGTTCACCAACGGAGCAGGGCCGCGACGCCGCCGTTTTTGGTCAGCCCCTCGACGTCCTGGGTGAACTCCACGTCGGCGTCGGTTTGCTCCGCGAGACGTACCAGTTCCTCGACGAGTTTGATCGGGGCGACCTGGTCGCTGTCGCAGAGGGGACAGGTCTCGTGCACCTCGGCGAAGGCGGTCGTGCATTGCTCGCAGCGGCTGCCGTCGATCGTGACGTCATGATCGACCGCCAGTTCGTCCACGCGACCGGTTTGCAGGGCGGTGAGCACGTCGTCGACGCCGATCGCTCCCAGCCCGCCGGAGAGGGCTTCGTTCTGAATTTGCTTCCACAGAGCCTTTTCCTCGCGGCGCTCCTCCTTTTGGAACAGACGCAGGCCCTCCTCCACCAGTTCGTCCTCCGCCGCGTGCAGATCGAAGCCCTCGTCGGCGATGACTTTGTCCCGAAGATGCTCCGGGAGTTCCTCCTCAATCTGCTGACAGGTCTCCTGCGAACCCAGCAGCACGATGCGATCGAGACCGTCCTCGCGGATCAGCTCGGCCAGACGCTCCGCGACTTCGCCGGCGTACCGCTTCAACTGGCCCTTCCTCCGTCGGGCGTAGCGTTGTTGGCTCCAGCCGCCCTTCTTGACGCGGTTCTTCACCCCGCCCTTCACCGTGTCTTCGCCGCCGGCGACCGCGCCGGCGATCTGCAGGATACGGGTGCCGTCGTTGTCGGCGGCGACCAGCAGGAACGGTTCGTATTCATCCTGAAACTCCGCCAACGGTCGGAGATTGGGGCCGCGGGCGGCGCGAAACGACGTCTCCGGGGGGACGGTCAGCTTGTAGCCGTACTCGACGTTCGCCTCCGGGCAGGACATCAGGCAATAGCCGGCGCCGTCCTCCAACGATTCGCGTTCGATGAGGGCTTCCAGACCGGCCAGCGCGGCGTCGAACGCGGCGAGATGCTCCGGTTCGTCATGTTCGATCAGCCTGCGGGCGGCGCGGGCGCGGTTGTTCAAGTCCCCCGGTCCGGTCTCGCCCGCGAAGTAGAACGTCAGGAACGAGCGCGGCGGCCCCTCCAACAAAGCGAGTTCGGAGAGATCCAAATTGGCGAGCGACATACGGGGCGTGAGCGGAAGCGAGAAGGGGAAGGACGGGCGAACGGCCGGCGGGAAGCGTTGGTCGCCCGTCGGTCCCGCTGGTCGGGCGGCGGTCGAAGGTTTCGCGGAGCCGGCGCGCAGGGCACGCGAAACGACGATCAGCAACCCCCATGCCCGGATCGGCGCCTGGTTTGCTTGGATGAGCAAAACCCTCTCGAAACGCCCCCATCGCCCCCCTTGGATTCTCACCCTGATGGCCGCACGGTCTTTCACCGCCCCCGACCCGGACTCGCTGACGATGGGGTGCGAGGAAGAATTCCAGATTATCGACCCCTCCACCGGCCAGCTCGCCAGCCGGGCGGAGAAGCTGAAACGGGATTCCCACCTGCACGGCGAGCTGGCGCCGCAAAACGAGTTGCACCTGTGTCAGATTGAAACCGCCACGCCGATCTGCGGATCGTTGGGGGAGGTGCGGGAGAAACTCGGCGCCGCCCGCCGCGACCTGTTGGAAAGCGCCTCGCACTTCGGCCTGACGATCGCCGCGTCCGGAACGCATCCGTTCTCCGACTGGCACGACCAAACGATCACCCCGAAGGACCGCTACCTGGGGATGGTCAGCGACTATCAGTATCTCACCCGAGAATTATTAATCTTCGGCCAGCACGTACACGTCGGCATCGAAGACCCGGATCTCGCGGTGGAGGTCATGAACCGTTCGCGGGTGCATCTTTCGTCCCTGTTGGCCCTCACCGCGAGTTCGCCCTATTGGGTGGGCGAGGACACGGGCTACGACAGCTTTCGCACGCTGATGTGGCTCAAATGGCCGATGACCGGCCCCCCCCAGCATTTTGAGAGCCGGGCCGACTACGATCGCACGGTCGCCGGGCTGGTGGGCGCCGGGGTGATCTCGGACGCGTCGAAGGTCTATTGGGACATCCGCGTCCCGCCGGACAAACCGACGATCGAATTCCGCGTGGGCGACGTCTGTCCGCATCTGGACGACGCGGTGATGCTCGCCGGGCTGGTGCGGGCGATTGCGTTGCGCTGCGCCCGGGCCGCCGCCGCCGGCGAGCCGGCCCCCCGACCGCGACCGGAATTATTGAGAGCGGCCAGTTGGCGAGCCGCCCGCAGCGGCGTGCACGGCGAGTTGGTCGATACTGCCGCCGGGAAGTCCCGCCCCGCCGCCGAACAGATTGAACGGATGCTGGGCGAGCTCGCCGTCGAACTGGACGATCTCGGCGAGGGCGCCTTCGTCCGGGAGCGCGTGCGGGAGATCCTCGACGGCGGGAACAGCGCCGACCGTCAGCGGGCGGCCGTCGAGGAGGCCGGCGAGGTCCGGGCCGCGGTCGATCTCGTCGTGCGGGAAACGGCGGAGGTTTAGACCCGCTCGCCCTCGTGAGCCGTCCTCTTCCTCTTCAAGAGGACGGCTCACGAGATGTCCGCTCAGTATTTCCCGTCGGTGACGCCCGGCCAGTCGTCGGTGCGGAAGGGGGCGGCGGGCAGGCCGCGGGTGTTGAACAGCGTGACCCGCGGATTGTCCGCCCAGCCGTATCGTACGGCGGCGATCTCGGAGACCTCTGCCGGGGCCGTCACCCGGACCGTGTCCGGGCCGGTCACTTCCGCGGTCGCCTGATAAAACGTCTTGTCCGCCCCGGCGACGGTGAAGCCCAGCACATGCTGGCCGCCGGCCTCGTCATAAACATCGCGGCGGTTTTGCAGGGAATCGCCGTCGGTCTCGAAGGCGATCGTCGCCGTGTTCCCCTTCAACTCGGCCTTTTTGAACCGCGGGCTGCTCATGCCGGACTTCTTCACGCCGTACACGTCCCGCAGCGCCGCCAGCGCCAGCCGCTTGCCGACGTCCGCTTTATTGCGGGGATGAATGTCGGCGGCCTCGCCGATGTCGAGGATCACGGCCTGCCCGACGTTCTCCAGTTCCTCCAGCGTATTGTCCTGCGCTTCCCGCAGCTCGGCCCAGTCGGACGCGGCGTTCGGATCCTCTTGATAGTCACGATAGTTCGCCAGCTGCACCCAGTAAAACGGGATCTCCTGCCCGAATTGATCCCGCCAGTCCTCGATCATCGCGGGGAAGATCTCGTCGTATTGCTCCGCCCGGTCGGCGTTCGATTCGCCCTGATACCAGATCGCGCCTTTGAGAGCGAAAGGAACCAGCGGGGCGATCATCCCGTTATTGAGGTTCGCCGGGTGATGGGAGTGCGTGGGGCCGTATTTGCCGGCCCAGTTGCCGGGGGTCTCCTTGCCGGCAGCGACGGCCGCGTCGTACCCGGCCCAGCGTTCCAACAGCGGAGCGGTCGTTTTTAATTCTTTTAACGTCTCCTCGCGGGTCCACGCCTCGGACGGCGTGCCGCCCCAACTGGAATCGATCAATCCGACCGGTCGGCCGGTCGCGTTATGAATCGTTTGGCCGAAGTGATACCCCACCGCGGAGAAATTCCCCGCGGCCTCGGGGCTAAGTTTGACCCATTGGGCCGCGGACGGCTCCCCCTGCCCCGGCTGCCCCTTCAGCGTCGATTGCGGTTCGCGAACGCTATTTTTGGGGACGGTGAACAGCCGGATCTCGTCGCTCTTCGCGGCTTGCACGTCGCGGGCACCGTCGAGGGTGTTGTTCAGCGGCCACTCCATATTGCTCTGCCCGCTGCACAGCCAGACGTCGCCGACGAGTACGTCGGTGAAGACCTTCCGGTCGGCGGAGTCCGGCTGCTCCTCACGCTCCTCAGACGTCTGCCCGCTCGAGAAGATCGGCGTGCCGGAGGCCGCGACGATCAGCCACAACTCCGCGCCGGCGTCGAACGGGCCGATCGCAGACTCCCAGCGGCCGTCGTCGTCCGCGGTCACGGTCCCAAAGGACCCGCTGGGGTACCCGACCACCGCCCCGCCCTCGTCGCGGGTCACGACGTTCGCGGAGATGGCCACTACGCCCCCCGGCTCGGTCGTCCCGAACACCGGGGCCTTCACCCCGGCCTGCAGCACCATGTGATCGCCGAAGATCGGCGCCGGAACGACCTCCGCGGCGGCGGGCAGCGCCAGGCCGGCGCACAGCAACGGGACGAACGCGAGCGGGCGAATCATCGGATCTCCGAGCGAAACAGGGGACGAACCCGCCGACGCTAAACCCCCCCGCCGACCGCGGCAAGCGATCGCGAGCGGGAGCAGGCACGCGACCGTCAGGGAGCGTCTCGGGACGGTCGCGCGCCGCCGGAGACGCTCCCTGACGGTCGCGGCTCGATTCAGAGTCGAGCGGCGCGATTCCCCTTCAAAACGACCGCCCGTCGTTCATAAACACGCTTCTCAAACATTTCCCCCGCTTGATCGAGAAGCGGCGGGATCGCTCTTGTGAACGAGCGAACACCAATTAATCTTCGGGACGGTTTCCATTCGATCAGGCGATGCAATGTCCGAACCCTCCTTCGATCCGTTTCACAGCGATCCGCCGCCGCCGGAGCTGGCCGCGTTCTTCACGCCCCCGCCCGTACAACAGCCCTCCTTGCCGAGCACGCGGGAGGAGGACGCGAACCGTCGAGCCGACCGACTCGCCTCGCTCTATACGCCGGCGACGCGGCGGGCGGAGGTCGAACGGCGGGCGCGATTGCGCGCGGTTTTCACCACCGGTCCGCTCAAGAACGTGCCGCCGTTGGGCGAGGCGGGGCCGACGGAGCACGCCGTTCGCTATGACCTCTGGCCGCCGCGGCCCGACCGACCGGTCGGCCCGCCGAGTCGTCACGGCGACACCTGGACGCAGTCGCAATTCGTTCGTTTGGTGAAGCGTTTCGCCAAGGCCCGCGGCACGGACTTCGGCGTGCTGGAGTTCTGCCGCTGGGCCGGCGTTGCCAGTTCGACGCTCTATCGGCACGCGGACAGTTGGCCGGCGCTGCGTGCCGCCGCGGGTCTGCCGCCGGCGATGGCCCGCCCCGACCGCCGCGCCAGTACGCTGGCGGCGCTGCTCCGGTCGCTGCATCTCAACCGCAACCGCACCCGCCCGCTGACCGGCGCCCAGCTCGCCCGGGCCGCGGGCGTCAGCCGGTCGGTGGTCGGCGCCTACGGCGGGGTTCGTCACCTCCGAGACTTATATCGCCAATGGGTGCGGGCGAGCGAAGCGAGGGGGGAATGAGCCGCGGTCCACGTTCTCCCCTCTCCCCCCGGGGAGAGGGGTCGGGGGTGAGGGGGCTTTCACCGCTCGATCGCCCTTCACGTCGCCGCCGCTCTCGGAGTCGCCTCGGCCCGTCATCTCGCGAACGGCGCCGGGTGAGGGATCGCTCACCCTCACCCCCGGCCCCTCTCCCTCGAGGGAGAGGGGAGCACAGTATCTTTCCGCCTCTCGCGTCCTCACTCCCCCTTCTGATAAACCCGCACGTAATCGACCAGCAGGGTTTGCGGGAAGGCGTCCGGGGGGAGGCGGTCGGCTTGTTGGTCGACCTTTTCAAAAAACCGGCCGTCGACGGCGACGTTGATCAACAGATGGAACGGCTGATCGAACGGGGCGGAGGGGTTCTCGCGGGCCGCTTCGGAGAACCATTCGTCCTTGGTGCGGGTCTGGGCGAGCGTGCCGTCGACGAACCATCGGATCGCGTCCGCGTCCCATTCGACCGTATAGGTATGAAACGCCTCGGCGGCGTTCTTATCCGGGAATGGGTAGCTGTGGGCGACGTAGGCGTTGCGGGGCCAGGCGCCGCCGAAGTGGAGGGCGCCGGTGGTCTCCTGCACGGCGCTGCCGCGGGATTCGATGATGTCGATCTCCCCGCCGGCCGCCCAACCGCCGTACGGGGACTCGGTCGGCAACATCCAGATCGCCGGCCAGATGCCCTGCCCGTCGGGCATCTTGGCCCGCACCTCGATCTTGCCGAATTTCCACTCGCCCCGGCCGCGGGTGCGGAGGCGGGCGGAGGAATAGGGCTGCGTCTTGCCGTCGGAGGTGGTGTGCGGGTCGCGATAGACGGCGATGTTCAATGCGCCGTCTTTCACGAAGGCGTATTTGTCGTCGGGGAGATACGCCTGCCGCTCGTTGTTGCCGCCGCCGTAGTTGTCGACCTCTTTGCCCCATTTGGTCAGGTCGAGCTGCTCGCCGTTGAACTCGTCCCGCCAAACCAGCGCCCAGCCGGTCGGCCGGACGAGGCGGTAGTCCCCCGCGGGCAGGAACCGCACGACGCGCTCGCCGGTGCCGCGGATCGCGACGTCCACGTCTTCATATTCGTCCCCGCCCTTGACGTCGATCCGGCGTTGCAGCTGATACAGCCGCCCCGGCTCCGTGGGAAAGGCGACCCCGGCGGCGCTGAAGGTGTCCAGCGTCGGCGGGTCCGCCGGTGCGAACGCGACGGCGAGCAGGAGCGGAGCGAAGGGCAGCACAGGCGGGGCGGGGCGAGAGAGAGGAGCGAGTCGCCCCAGCGAATCGGTTCCTCTCCATCGCCACAAGTCCGCGGGCGCCCCGCCCCGCCCCGCACTACATTTCTCCTGCCGCTTCAACTCCGCTCGTTCGCCCGCATGCCGATCCACATGATCCCGTTCGCCCCGACGGTCGCGATGATGCCCGGGGTGTCGGAGATCGTCGTGATCCCGCTCTGGAGCGTGATCCCAGCGATCATTGCCTACAAGATGTGCGCGACATGGGGCGGCGTCGCTCAAGCTCTCTGCGTCGTCGCCGTATTGATCACCGGCTGGATCGGGCTGCTCATTCTTTGGGTCGTGCGGCGCGTGCTGGGCTGAGACGGGGTCGCTGGAACCTGATTGCGGGGACGCTCAGCGGGCTGACGCCCGCCGCTCGCCGAAGCTTCGCCCCCATCACTTCTCCCTCCGCAGCCGCCCGGCGACCGCCGGTTGTGTCGCGCGACCCGCCCCCGTACGCTGTCTCGATTCCGCCCGTCCCCGGGGTCGTTCTCCTTATTCACCCTCTGGTCCGAAGTCCCGGTTCGTGCGCGCCATCCTCTCCGACATTCACGGGAACCTGGAGGCGCTGCAAGCGGTTCTTGCGGACATCGACGGCCTGAACGGCGCCGCCGGGGTCGACGAGATCTACTGCCTCGGCGACGTGATCGGCTACGGTCCCGATCCGGCCGACTGCATCGATCTGGTCCGCGATCGCTGCGCCCTGACCCTGCTGGGGAACCACGATCAGGCCAGTCTGTTCGACCCGGAAGGCTTCAATCGCACCGCGGAGCGGGCGATCTTCTGGACCCGCCGCACGCTGGAGAACGGCCGCGGCGCCGAGGAACGCTTCGACTTCCTCGGCGAACTGCCCCGCACCCACGCCGAACGCGACGACAGCCTGCTGTTCGTCCACGGCAGCGCCCGCAACCCGCTGAACGAATACGTCTTCCCGGAAGACATCTACAACGGGCCGAAGATGTCCAAGATCTTCCAGCTCGTCGGTCGGCACTGCTTCCAGGGCCACACGCACATCCCCGGCGTGTTCACGGAAGATCTCGACTTCCTCTCCCCGACGGACCTGGACGGCAAGTACGTGCTGGGCGAGGCGAAGGCGCTGGTGAACGTCGGCAGCGTCGGCCAGCCCCGCGACGGCGACGCCCGCGCCAGCTACGTCACCCTGGAGGGCGATCAGCTGACCTTCCGCCGCGTCGAATACGACCACCGCGCCACCGCCGCGAAGATCTACGAGATCCCCGACCTGGACAACTACCTCGGCGATCGCCTCGCTAACGGACAGTAACGGACCTGAACCGCCGATCCCGCTTCGCGAATGACGATCACCGCCCATGTGCTCGACGGTCGCATCGTCTCGGACGAACCGATCGAACTGCCTGACGGCACTGCCCTGCTGCTGCACGTCGTGCCGGGGAAGACGCAGCCGACTCCGGAGCCGGCAAACGACTCGAAGCGAACAGGCGACGACGCCGGTCCCCCGACGCTATTGGACTCGCTGGCGGATGTAGTCGGGCGGGTCGACGATCTCCCGCCCGACGCAGCAAGCGCCGTCGACGAGACGCTCTACGGATCCCAGCCATGAGCGTCGGCGCCGCGTCCTTCGATCCGTCGTCGCCGGCGTTCGTCGACACGGCGTTTTACGTCGCCCTCTTGAATCCCCGAGACGAGTTGCACGCTTCAGCAACGGCGGTCGCAGGGCGTCACACCGGCCCGCGGGTGACGACGGAATACGTGCTGGTCGAAACCGGGAACTTTCTGTCGGCGCCGAGCCGTCGGGTTTGGTTCGGTCGTCTGTGGGACGCGATCGAAGCGGACGACCGGATGCGAATCGTGCCGGACGCTTCGGACCTCCTCAGCGAAGGCGTCGCCCGTTTTCGCGACCGCCCGGACAAAGCCTGGTCTCTGACGGACTGTCTCTCGATGGTGACGATGGAGCGGGAGGGACTGACCGCGGTTCTGACCGGCGATCGCCATTTCGCACAGGCAGGGTTTAGGCCGTTACTTGCGCGCGAGTGAGCGGTCCTGATCGTTTGTTTCGGATTTGTTTGAGAACCGGCGGCGCCGGTCGGTTCCGACCCTCCCGGGGTGGATGATTCGCCCCGGTCTGCGAAGATCATCCTCAGCCTGGGGAAGATCCCCGCCCCCCCGGCGAATCCCTGAGTCCCGGCGACGGTCGTTTTCAGATCGCCCCGCCCCGCACCCGTTCTTTCGCTCCACCCCCGCGTTCGCCCCGTGCCGGACAAAAAGCCCGCGTCCTCCGGTTCCGCCGGTTCGAAGAAGACCGGAACCGGGGCGGGGAAAGACGCCGCCCCGCCGGAGAGCAACCGGTTCACCATGTGGCTGGTGACCACGCTCGCCCTATGGGCGCTGTGGTTCGGGTTCATCCAGCCCACCTGGTTCCCCCCGGCGCCGGCTCAGCCGCAGCAACCGGTCGAGCTGAAGGACGTCGGCGAGAGCCCCCGCGGGTTCCTCGCGGACGCCGACCGTGCACGGGCGAACGCCGACCCGGCCGATGCCGACCCCGAAGCCGATCCGTCGGACCCCGACGGCGCCGCGGACGAACCGCAGTGGGAGCCGAACCCGAAGGCGACCGCTCAGTTGGGCGGGCTGACCTCGCAGGCGGCGAAGCTGGGGTACTACACGCAGGTCACGCTGACCAGCCGCGGCGCCGCGGTCGAGAAGATGACCCTCAACGACGGGCGCTATCGGGAGTTGGAGGATCGCGACGCCAAGCTGAAGGTGCTGGGCAACGGCGATGCAGTCTTGAACACCTTCCAGAGCCGCGTCGACGCGCTCGATGCGGCGCTCCGTCCGTTCGGCACGGACTCCGTGCGGGCCGACTGGGCGCTGACGAAGACGATCCCCGACCCCAAAGATCCGCAGATCGCCCGGGGCGCCGTCTTCACCCTGACGGCGCCGGACGGTTCGTTCGAAGCGGTGAAGCGGTTTCGCCTGCGGAAGGGCACGCCGGATCTGTCGGCGGAGGATCATCAGCAGGGCGGCGACCGGGACACCGACCCGCGCGGCTATATGCTCGACGTGGACCTCACGCTGAGGAACCTCTCCGACAAGGCCCGCGACGCCCGCTTCACGCTGCAGGGACCGGTCGGTCTGCCGCTGGAGAACCGGGAGAACGCCCGCAAGTTCCGCGACCTCGAGCTGGGGTATTACGACGAGGAAGGCGAGCTGGAGACGACGTATCTCTCCGCCGCCGACGCGACCGCGGCGGTCAAGAAGGCGAAGGAAAGCCTCGCGGCCGACGAGGAGATTCGCCGCGTCGAACAGAACCTGAAGGATCTGGATCGGGACTTCAAAATCGCCGAGGCGAAGGCCGACGCCGCCGCGGAGATCGCGGCGCTCGACGGTGCCACGGACGAACAGAAAGCCGCCGCGGAGGACGCCGCCGCGGCGGTGCAGCGGTATCGGGATCTCTATGCGGCCGCCGAACTCGAGTTGGCCCAGCGTGAAGAGGACCTCGCGGAGGTCGGCGGGTTGGAGGAGTACCGCAAACCGTTGCTGTATGTCGGGACGGAGGCTCAATACTTCGCGGCCCTGCTGTTCCCCCGCACCGGCGCCTCGCAGCCCGCGGAGGCGTTGGAGGACGCTGAGGATGAGGAAGGTCTGCTGCCCGGCCTGGGCGAAGTGTTCGACGCCCCGACGATCCACAGCGCCGCCCCGCAGGTGGTGGACGAGCCGGTCAAGGACGAGCCGCAATACAACGACGTCTCCGTCCGGTTGACCAGCGCCCCGGTCCGCGTCCCGGCCGCCCAGGGCGACGTGGCGGGCGAAGCGACGCGGTCCTTCACGCTGTTCGCCGGCCCGAAGCGGCTGGAGTTGTTAGAGCCGTTGCAAGCCGACGGCGTGATGGACCTGGGTTGGTTCGGCGTGATCGGCGGCGGGATGTTGTGGGTGATGACGAAGCTGCACGACCTCGGCTTCCCCTACTGGCTGGCGATTATCTCGCTGACGGTGCTGGTGCGGCTGCTGATGTTCCCGCTGTCGAAGCGCACTGCGCTGATGGCCGCGAAGCAGAAGGCGCTCGCCCCCAAGATCGCCGAGATCAAAAAACGTTGCGGCGACGACGCCCAGGCCGCCGGCCGCGAGCAATGGGCGTTAATGAATAAATACGGCGTGAACCCGTTAATGGGTTGCCTGCCGGTATTTTTTACCATCCCCGTCTTCATCGCCCTTTATAATGCCCTTTTAAACAGCGTCGACCTGCGGCTGGCGGAGTTCTTATGGATCGACAACCTCGCCGCCCCGGACAACATCTTCCGACTGCCGTTCCGCATCCCGTATCTCGGCTGGTATCTCAACATCCTGCCGGTGGCGCTGGCGGGGCTGTGGTTCTTCCAGCAGAAGCTGTTCATGCCCCCGGCTCAAACGCCGGAGCAGGAGATGCAATATAAGCTGATGGGCTACATGATGCCGCTGTCGTCGCTGTTCATCTATCACCTGCCCGCGGGCTGGTGCCTGTATAGCATCGCGAGCGCCTTCTGGACGCTGACCGAACGCAAGCTGCTGGACCGCACCCGCAACGCGCAGCTCGAACTGCCGGACGAGGTCGAACCCAAGCAGAAGGGCCCCGTCGGCCGGGCGATCGGCCGGATGACGGAGAAGCCGATGGCCCGGCTCAAGGAGAAGATCGCCGAGGCCCAGGCCGCCGCCGAGGCCGCTCAGAAAGAAGCGACGACTCAGCAGATCGGCGGTCGCCGCGACAAGACCGGCGGTCGCGGCGAACGCGGCCCGGCCCTCAACAGCAAAGCCGCCCGCCGAGCCGGCGGCCGCGGGAAGAAGAAGTCGAAGCGGTAGGGGGTCCGTGTCGCTCCCCGATCCGGACGAACCGATCGCCGCCCCGGCCAGTGCTCCCGGGGCGACGA
>NZ_WTPX01000003.1 GCF_013036045.1 Alienimonas chondri | reverse complement strand
TTCCCGCAAACCGCCGGGCGTTCCCGCAAACCGCCGGGCGTTCCCGCAAACCGCCGGGCGTTCCCGCAAACCGCCGGGCGTTCCCGCAAACCGCCGGGCGTTCCCGCAAACCGCCGGGCGTTCCCGCAAACCGCCGGGCGTTCCCGCGAACCGACCGGGCGCCGGACGGGTCCGGGGTTTCGCGGGACCGAGCCCCAGGCAGTCGGTTCTCCTTTCGATGGACGAGGTCGCGGGTTCGAGTCCCGCCGCCGAGCCTTCTGACGGACCGTCTGGTCCGTCGTTTCGTGCTCGGCGTAGCTCAGCGGTAGAGCGCGTAACGCCGATCGCCGCCCGTTCGTTCGGTCCCGCACTTTCTCTTCACAGGTTCACGCGTCGACGGGCGAGCAGTCCGTCGGCGGGTCTCGGGGCCGAGCCCCCGGGGATCGGTTCTCTTCTGCCAGAAGCCCCGGCCCAGCGCCGGATTCCGACCTCACACGTTCGTTCGACCCCGTTCTCCCTTGTAACGCCGAGGCTCCGCGGAGCCTCGGCGATACTTTCCGGCCCTCGTCCCCCGCACCGGGAGGACCCCCGATGAAGTACCCCGGCCTCACGAATCCCCGCAACGCGCCGCAGTCCGCCCCGGCGAACGCCCGGCAGGTGAAGAACAGCGCCGGCGGGTACGTGTACGAACTCGATCGCTGGGCCCGGTTGGATCGCTTCCTGATCCTCGGGTCCGATGCGCCGACCTATTACACGACCGCTCGCGATCTCACGAAGGAGAACCGCGAGAACCTCGACGCCTGCTTCGCCCTCAACCCGCATCGCACCGCGGCGACCGTCGCCGCGATCAGCGAGGACGGCCGGGCCCCGAAGAACGACCCGGCGATCTTCGCCCTGGCCGTCGGGGCGAACCACGCCGATCCGAACGCTCGCACCGCGGCGCTCGCGGTGATGCCGCGGGTCTGTCGGACGGCGTCGCACCTGTTCGCCTTCGTGAACGCCGCCACGTCCCTCGGGCGCGGCTGGGGTCGCGGGCTGAAGCGGGCCGTCGCCGCTTGGTACGCGGCGAAGTCGATCGACCGGCTGGCGTATCAGGGCGTGAAGTACCGCTCGCGGTACGACTTCGACCACGCCCGCCTGATGCGACTCTCCCACCCGGACCCGCGGGGCGACGCGGAGCGGTCGGTCCTCTACCGCTGGCTGGCGAACGGTTCCGTCCCGGACGGTCCCGCCTCGCAGCGAGACAAGCTGCCGGCGATCGTGCGGGCGCACGAGACGGCGATGGCCGCCTCGCCCCGCAAGAGCCTCGTGCATCTCATTGAGGCGCACCGGCTGCCGTGGGAGGCCCTGCCGACCTGGGCGAACGCGGACCCCGCCGTCTGGCGGGCGATGCTGCCGCACCTCGGCGCGACGGCGCTGCTGCGGAACCTCGGCAACATGACCCGCATCGGGGCGCTGGCCCCGCTGTCGGCTGCCGAGGATCTGGTCGTTGAGCGGCTCTCCGATGCGGAAGCGCTGAAGCAGGCTCGCGTGCACCCTCTCTCCGTCCTCGTCGCTCAGGCCGTGTACCGGTCGGGGCGGGGGGTGAAGGGGAAGGGGGCGTGGGAGCCGAACGGCCGCGTGCTGTCCGCATTGGACGACGCCTTCCGCACGGCGTTCGACGCGGTCGAACCAACCGGCAAGCGTTTCCTGATCGGGCTGGACGTGTCCGGTTCGATGACGGCGTCGCTGTCCGGATCGCCCTTGAGCTGCCGCGAGGCCTCGGCGGCGCTGGCCTTGGTGACGGCGGCGACGGAGCCGAAGTGCCATGTCGTCGGCTTCACCGGCGAGGGCGGTTCGCGGTGGCGGTTCGGTTCCCCCGCCGTCGCCCCGCTGCCGCCGCTGAACGCCCAGGCGAGCGTCGCCGAGGCGGTGCAGGCGGTGTCGAACCTGCCGTTCGGTCCGACCGACTGCGCCCTGCCGATGTTGTACGCCTTGGAGAAGCGTTTGGCCGTGGACGTGTTCGTAGTCCTGACGGACAACGAGACATGGTGCGGCGAGGTGCACCCGTCCGAGGCGCTGCGTCGGTACCGCAAGCAGACCGGCCTCGACGCGAAGCTGGCGGTGGTCGGGTTGACCTCGACCGGCTTCAGCATCGCGGACCCGCGAGACGCGGGGATGCTGGACGTCGTCGGCTTCGACACCGCCGTCCCCACGATCCTGTCGCGCTTCGCGACGGGGGCGTTTTGAACGGGAGAATTGGAGGACGACCCGGACGCTTCCAGCGTCCGGGTCGTTGCTTGCGCCGCGTTCCGCGGGAGTCGAGGGACGACTAAACTCCGGTCATGCCTGTCTCCACCAAGTTCACCCCTCCGCCGGGGAGCGTCACGACGGATGCGATCCCCGACGGGGATTTGTTTAAGGCTGACATCCTCGCCGCCCGCCGCACGCCCCCCGAGCAGCGCGTGATGGACGGGCTACGGCTGTTTGAGATGGCCTCGAAAATGTCTCGAGCCGGTCTGAAGAGCCGTCACCCGAGTGCGGATGATGCGGAGATCGAACGCTTGTTCGCTGCTCAGTTGGAACGCCAGCGTCGGATCGAGGAGTACGGCATCTACACCTACCGGCCGATGACCGCGGAAGAGGCGGGATTATGACGGAACACGACGACCCGTCCGCGGCGGAGATCGGCGAACGGGCGACCGAGGCCGTCATTGGGGCGTTGGAGTCGGCCGGTATTGATTACATGGTCGTCGGCTCGTTCTCGACGAACTGCCACACGCAGCCGCGATCGACGCGCGATGCGGACCTCGTCGTCGCCCCGCCCGGCGGTCCGGTGGCTCGGGTCTTACGCAGCCTTCCGAAGCCGTACCGCCTGGATCCGCAGATCGGCTTCGAATCCGTGACCGGCACCACCCGATATCTGCTCGAAGTCGAAGGGGCGACCTTCAAAGTGGAGTGCTTCCTCCTCTCGGACGATCCGCATGATCAGGAACGCTTTGCCCGTCGCGAACGCCTGCTGATGTTGCCCGGATTGGAAGCGTGGGTGGCTGCCGCGGAGGACGTGATCGTCACGAAACTCCGCTGGGCGAAGGACGCCGGCCGTGGAAAGGACCGCGACGACGTACGGAACGTATTAGGCAGCCGGGCGGGCGAACTCGACCTCCCCTACATCGAACGCTGGGCTGCGGAGCACGGGACGCTGGATCTCTACCGTGAAATCGCCGCGAGCATTCCCCCGCTGGATTGACTTGTTAGAAAGGACGGCGCGAGGCGGGACGGTTCGCCTCGGTTGATCCGTACGCTCCCCGCCGTACAGTGGACGGCTTGCGCCGGCGGCAGGGACGGCCCCCGGTCTGCCCCCGGTCCACCGATCGTACGCTCCGCGGTTCGCATCGCCGCGCCGGAGCGCCGGTTCCCCCCTCGTTCGTGTCTGCGGAGTCCCCCCCTCGATGAGCGCCGGCAGCCCTCTCGCCGATCTTCAGCCCGCCCAGACCCCCGATGGGGTCACCACCGGGGAGTACACCGCGGCAGGGATGACCGCCCCGCCCGCCGGGATGGGCGGCGGCCGCAGTTCCGCCCCCGCGTTCCTGCCCGGAGGCGGCACCAGCGCCGAACAGGCCGACCAGGTGGACGTGGTCGGCACCCTGCGCGGCGACGGACCGTTCGGCGCCGATCAGGTCGCGCTGCTCGAAAAAGCCGTCGCCGGCACTCAGCCCGCTGAGGTCCGCCAGCACCTCCAGGAGTTGGAGAACGAGATCGGCGACGACGGCAACGACCGTCAGAACACCGCCGCCGGCGTCACCCATTATCTGCTGGGCGAGCACGAGCAGGCCGCCGAACGCCTGAACGAAGTCGACGGCGATCCGCTGGTCGACTATTACCTCGCTCAGGCGCTGCTGAGCCTGAAGGACTGGGACGGGGCGATCGACGCCCTCCAGACCGCCGCCTCCAACGGCTATGACGAGGTCCAGTGCGAACTGGAAAAGGCCGGCGTCGTCCGTCAGGCCGGCGACACGGAGAAGGCGGACGAACTGCTGACCGCCGTCAGTCGCAAGGCCGCCACGCGCGCCGAATACAGCTATCAGAAGGGCTGCGTGATGGCCGACCGGGGGGACACCCTCGGGGCGATCGAGTACTTCGAGCGGGCCGTCGATATGGACCCCCGCCACAGCAAGGCGATGTTCCGCCTCGCCGGCCTGATGGACCTGCTGGGCGAAGACCGCGAAGCGATTCGCCTGTATGAGCAAAGCCTCAGCAAGCCGCCGCTGTTCATGGGGGCGCTGATGAACCTCGGCCTGCTCTACGAGGATGCGGAGAACTACCCCGCCGCCGCGTACTGCTTCCGCCGGGTCTTGCAGGTCTACCCGAACCACGAGCGGGCCCTGCTGTTCCTCAAGGACGTCGCCGCCGCGACGAGTATGTACTACGACGAGGAAGCGATGCGGCGCCAGCGCGAACTGGAGCAGCAAATGCGCATCCCCATAACCGACTTCGAACTGACCGCCCGCAGCCGCAACGGTCTCGAGCGGGCCGGCATCGCCACCTTGGGCGATCTCTGCCGCACCAGCGAAGCGGAACTGCTGGCCGCGAAGAACTTCGGCGATACCAGCCTGAACGAGATCCGCGAGATCCTCGAAGGCCGCGGCCTGCGGATCGGCCAACTTGTCGAGCAGGACTCCATGGAGTCCGGCGGCTACGGCTACGGCGGCGGCTATCAGTCCGGCGGCGGGATGCCCGCCCCGACGCAGCCCGGCCAGCCCTCCCCGCTGGCGGCCGTCTCGCCGGTCGGCGGTCCCGGCGGAGCCCCTGCCGGCGGCGGACACGGCGGCGCCCCGAAGCTCTCGCCGTTCGTCTCCGACGACATCTCCCCGGCCGAGCGCGCCAAACTGGAGCGCCCGGTCAGCGATCTGAACCTGTCCGTCCGGGCCCGCAAGTGCCTGACGCGGCTGGGGATCGTCACGATGGGCGAACTCGTCAGCCGGACCCCGGACGACCTGATGAGCGTCCGCAACTTCGGCGTCACCAGCCTGAACGAGATCCGTCAGAAGCTGGTCGACTTCGACCTCAAGCTGCGGAACGACTGAGGCCCGGCGAAGCCGGGAAATCCCAAGTCTCAAGGAATTAAGAACCAAAGAGTTCGATCGAGTCGCCCGTTTTGGTTCTTGATTTCTTGGTCTTGGAACTTTGACGTCCTCTCACGACGCCCCATTCTCCCTCGCGGTGGACGACTACTTCGGCAAGAGCAGGCTGAGCGGCCTGCGGTTGCGGCTGTACGTCATCATCTTCGAGAGCGACACGCCGGCCGGCAAAGCGTTCGACGTCGGCCTGATGGCGGCGATCCTCGCCAGCGTGGGGGTCGTCATGGCGGAGAGCGTGCGGACGATCAATGCGCTGTACGGCGAAGCGTTGCGGGCCGCGGAATGGGGCTTCACGGGGCTGTTCACGATCGAATATCTCCTGCGGCTGTATTGCGTCGGCTATAAGCGACGCTACGTCTCCAGTTTTTTCGGCGTGGTGGATCTTCTGGCGGTGCTGCCGGCGTATGTCGGGCTGCTGTTCCCGGGGGCGCGCTACCTCACGGTGGTCCGCCTGCTGCGGGTCTTGAGGGTCTTTCGAGTCTTGAAGCTCGCGGTCTATATGTCCGAGACGACGGAGCTGACCCGGGCGTTGGTCGCCAGCCGTCGTAAGATCGAGGTCTTCACCGTCTGCGTGCTGACGCTCGTGGTGATCCTGGGGTCGCTGATGTACCTCATCGAGGGCGAGAAGAACGGCTTCACCAGCATCCCTCGCAGTATTTATTGGGCGATCGTGACGCTCACCACAGTCGGCTACGGGGATATCTCCCCGCAGACGAACTTGGGGCAGTTCCTCGCCGCCGCGATTATGTTGATGGGGTACGCGATCCTCGCCGTGCCCACGGGGATCGTCACCGCGGAGATGGCCCGCCCGCACCCGAAACGGGGCGATCCGCCGGTCACGCCCGCGCCCCGCGGCGTCTCCGCGGGAGTCGACCCGGAGCATGCGCCGCCCCCCGCCTTCTGTAAGCACTGCGGCGGCAAGCTCTGAAAACGACGGAGAGAGCCGACTACGGAGAGCGCCGTTGAGCGTCGCATCGGCGATGTTTAACCTCTCCGAAGTCGCTTTCGCGTTTCCGAACCGCTGCGAACGTTCATGGGCATTCCTTCGAGGCTCGTTCCGCTCGCGCTGGCGTGGCTCACCGGGGCGGCGACGGCCGCGCCGGCTTGTGCGGCGGAAGGCGGGACCGTGTCGACGTTCCTGCGTTCGCACTGCGTGGAATGCCATGGTCCGGAGACGCAGGAAGCCGATCTGCGGCTCGACCGTATCCCGCCGCTCGATGCGGAGACCGCGGAGCAATGGTCACGGGTCGCCGACCTGATCGACTCCGGCGACATGCCCCCGAAGCCGCAACCCAGACCCGGCGCCGCGGCGAAACGCGACGTGCTGGCCTCGCTGCGTCACGATCTGGCCAACGTCGCCCGCCCCGTTCCCGCGGTGCGGCGGATGAATAGGACGGAATACGAGCACACGGTGCACGACTTATTAGGGATCGACGCCCCCCTGGCCCCGCTGCTGCCGGAGGACGGGCAGGTGCAGGGGTTCGACAACGTCGCCGGCGGACTCGGGATCTCCTCGATCCTGATGGAGCGTTATTTGGAAGCCGCGGATACGGCATTCGAGGAGTCCGTTCGTCGCATCGAACCGCTTCCCCCCGCGACCCGCCGGGCGGTGTTAATGGAGCAGAAGGAAAACGTCTCCTCGGTGAAGGGCAAGAAGGGCGGCGTGGTCGAATCGCACGGGGCGTTCGTCGATTTCACGCCCGGTTGGCCGCCGGCCCGCGTCGACTCCGCCCACCCCATCGAAGAGGGCGTCTATCGTTGCCGGGTCGCCGTCTGGCCGCACGATCCCGGGGCGAACCGCACGCTCAGCGTCGCCGTCTTTACCGGTCCGCTGTTCGGCCCCGGCGAACGCCGTTTTCAAGGCATGTTCGACGCCGCCGGCACGCCGGACGACCCCCGCATCATCGAGTTCACCACGCATCTGGATGAGGGCGACGCGCTGCACATTCTGCCGTGGATCTACCCGGAGCACGTCACATGGCGTGATCAAGAAGAAAAACGCCCCGGCGTCGCGATCCTCTGGGCGGAGACGCACGGGCCGCTGGATCAGGCGTTTCCGTCCGAGGCGCAGCGGAGATTATTCGGCGATTCGGACTCGATTGAACTCGTCGAGGCCGAATCGATCTATATGCGGCACCGCCGCGGCGTGAAGTTGCATCGCGTCGAATCGTCCGAGCCCCGGGCCGACGTCGAGCGAATTATCCGCGATTTCGTTCCCCGCGCGTTTCGGCGGCCGGTCGACGAGGAACTGACGAATCAGTTCGTGGACTTCGCCCTGTCGCGTCTGGATGCGGGGGCGACGTTCGAGCGGGCGGTGCGGGCCGGGACGACGGCGG
This sequence comes from Alienimonas chondri, assembly GCF_013036045.1. Lineage (GTDB taxonomy): Bacteria > Planctomycetota > Planctomycetia > Planctomycetales > Planctomycetaceae > Alienimonas > Alienimonas chondri. Next base: position 69,934 of record NZ_WTPX01000003.1, on the reverse strand, counting down.
CGCTCTGTTCGCCGCACTTTCTCCTGCTGAACGCGCCGGACGACGCGGCCGCGGAGGGCCGAATCGACGATTATACGCTGGCGTCGCGGCTCTCTTATTTCCTGTGGTCCTCCATGCCGGACGAGGAACTGCTGGTCCTGGCCTCCCGCGGCGAGCTGAGCGATCCCGAGACGTTGCACGCACAGGTCGAACGCATGATCGCCGACCCGAAGATCGAGCGTTTCATCGAGAGCTTCACCGGCCAATGGCTGGACCTGCGGGATATCGAATTCACGACCCCCGACGGCACGCTCTATCCGGAATACGACGAGCTGCTGATGCGGTCGATGCTGGCGGAAACCCGCGGGTTCTTCCGGCATCTGTTAAAGCACGACCTGAGCGTGCTGAACGTCGTGGACTCCGACTTCGCGATCCTCAATCAACGGATGGCGGAGCATTACGGCATTCCCGGGGTGCGCGGCCACGAAGAATTCCGCGTGGTGAAACTGCCTGAGGACAGCGTGCGGGGCGGGGCGCTCGCGCAGGGCAGCGTGTTGAAGGCGACCGCCAATGGCTCGACCACCTCGCCGGTGCTGCGGGGCGTGTGGGTGCTGGAGAACCTGCTCGGCCAGCCGGCGCCGCCGCCGCCGCCGGGCGTGCCGGCGGTCGAACCGGATATCCGCGGCGCCGTCACGATCCGCGACCAACTGCAACGTCATCGGGAGGACCCGTCCTGCAATCGCTGCCACGTCCGCATCGACCCGCCCGGCTTCGCACTGGAGGAGTTCGACGTGATCGGCGGTCATCGAACCAATTATCGAGCGGTCGAGGGGAAGCCGCGGCAGCGAAAGATTCCCAAGACGAGCTATTACGACGGTCCGCCCGTCGAATCGGACGGCGCCTTCGCCGACGGTCGCGACTTCAACGGCTTCAAAGCGTTCCGGGAACGCTTGCTGGAAGACCCGGACCGTATCGTCACGACCGTCGCGGAAAAATTGCTCATCTATGGCTGCGGCCGGCCGGTGGGACCGGGGGAGCGGGCGTCGGTGCAGTCCGTCGTCGAAGCCGCTCGGGCGAACGAGTTCGGACTGCGATCCATGATTCACGCGGCGGTCGACAGCGAACTTTTTCATCGCCCCTGACCGCCTTTCAAGAACACCAACCCGACGCGTCAGCGAGGGCGTTCGCGTCAGTGATGCCCGGCGCCCTCGCTGACGCTTCGGGTTAGTATTGAACCGTCGATTCCTTCAAGAAGGCGCCTCGATGTCTCATCATCGCATTCCCCGCCGCACTTTCCTTCGCTCCTCGGGCGTCGCCCTAGGGCTGCCGCTCCTCAACGGCATGCGACCGGCCGCGGCGCGGGCGGCGGACGCGGAACCGGAAGCCCGGCGGATGGTGGCGATCTGCGCCCCGCTGGGGATCCACACGCCGCACCTGTTCCCTGAGAAGGCCGGCGCGGATTACGAAGTCACGCGCTATCTGGAGCCGTTGCAGCCGGTTCGCGATCAGTTCAGCGTGATCTCGGGGCTGCACCACCCGATGGTCGACGGCGGACACGCCGCGGAGAAGAGCTTCCTGACCGGCGCCGCCCACCCGGGGCAGCCGAGCTTTCGCAATACGATCTCCGTCGATCAATACGCTGCGGAGCGGATCGGCCACCGCACGCGGTTCCCGTTCCTGTCGCTGACCGGGGGCAACGGCGGGATGTCCTATACCCGCTCCGGCGTATTGATCCCCGCGGAGGCGTTCCCCTCCCGCGTCTTCAAAAGGCTGTTTCTGGACGGCTCGAAGGAAGAGCAGGCGGCCCATCTCCGCCGCGTCCAAGACGGGCGTAGCGTGCTGGATCTCGTCGGCGAACAAACACGGGCGATTCAGCGCAGGACCGGCAGCGAGGATCAGCAGACGCTCGATCAGTATTTCACCAGCGTGCGCGAACTGGAACGACGGCTCGAACTCGCTGAGGAGTGGGCGGAGCGGCCGAAGCCCGTCGTCGAGGAAGGCCCGCCGACCGATATCGACGACCGGGCGAACTTCAGCGGCCGGATGAAACTGCTGCTGGATCTGACGGCGCTCGCCCTGCAGACGGACTCCACCCGTCTCATCACTCTAAAGGGACCGGGCGGCAACGAAGTGGTCGATCTGAACGGCGTCGACGACGGCTGGCATAACCTCAGCCACCACGGACGCTCGCCGGAGAAGATCGAGCAGCTCTCAATTATCGAACGGGAGGAGATGCGTCTGTTCGGCGAGTTCCTGCAAAAGCTGGCGTCGATGCGGGACGGCGATCGCTCCGTGCTCGACCAGACGGCCGTGCTGATGGGCTCGAACCTCGGCAACGCCTCCAGCCATAACAATACGAACCTCCCGCTGGTGGTCGCCGGCGGGCGGTTCAACCACGGGCAGCACCTCGCCTTCGATGCGGAGAACCCGCCGCCGATGTGCAACCTGCTGGTGTCGATGCTCCGTCACTTGGAACTCGAAGTCGACGAGTTTGGCAGCGGCACGAGCACGCTCACGGGGCTGAGCGTTTAGAACCGTTGTCTGATCCCAGCCCGATGCGCGAGTATCGGCCGTCCGCTCAGCCGTGGAAGCGCCTTGCGGGTTGAAGGCTTGCTTCGGACGACTCACGGCCGACGCTTGCGCGTCGGGCTGGTATCAAACAGGATCTCAGTCCGCCGCCTCACTCAAACGTCCATTCGACGCGGTCCATCTCGACGTTCACGGTCTGCCCGTCGACGGGAGCCGTGCGATACTCGAACTGGAATCCGACGCCGGCCGGCAGGTCGCTGACGTCGAGCGTCGCCGGCGTCCTGTCGACGAGGCGGACGAAACCTTCCTTCTGCTTGTAGGTCTCTTTGACCTCCCGCCAGCCGGTCCACAGGTCGACGGCGCCGTCGCCGGTGGTGTCCACGCCGGCCCGCGCTTCCACGCCGCCGACCCACGGGCCGGGGCTGACGAAGTCGACGTCGGCCCGCTGTTGAATGAGATAGAACTGCCCCTCGGCGAACCCGACCGTCGGATCCGGGTGGCCGTTGCCGAACTGGCCGCAGAAGGTGTATTCCTTCTCCAGGCTGTCGCTGGTCCAGCGGCCGACGTACATGTGGTCGCCGACCGGGTCGTAGTCGCAGAACAGATAATACTGCCCGCCGATGCGGATTGAGGTCCAGTCGCCGTAGGCGTTCTGCTCCGGCTCGTGGATTTCGTATTTGTACGTCCCGTGGGGATGGCGGTATTCGCCGAACTTGCCGGTCGGCGTGGTCCGTTTGTCGACGACGTTATTGGCATGTTTGAACGGCTGGATGCCGTCCGGGCTGACGGCGCGGCCGGCCAGGGGGGAGTCCCAGGCGTGCGTCTTCGCGTTGATCGGATCCCAGTTCTCATAGAACAGGTGGAACCGACCGTCCTCCTCCCGCATCACCCCGGCGTCCGAGCCGTGCGACGGGTCGTTGAACGCCATCCCTTTGTCCTCACCCATTTTGCCGTCGCGGAGGTCGCGGTCGATGATCAGGTGCGGGTCTTCGTCGTTCGGGAAGTCGTAATAGATATAGAAGACGCCGTCGACGACCTCGGCGGTCGTGACCCAACGCTCGCGTTTGCCGCAGACGGGGCCGTGGTGGGTCCACTCCTTCATATCCGTGCTGTGCCAGGCGTGATAGCCGCCGTCCTTCTCGCCGTTGAACTTCCGGTGCCGGGCGAGCAGCCAATAGTCCCCGGGTTTCACGGGAACCAGCACCGGAGCGTCGGCCATATCCGGCGTCCCGACGTTCGGGACTTCCTTCCAGTTATTCCACGCGGTCGTTTGCGAGAACGTGATCGACTTCGGTTTGCGGGGGGCGTCGTAGGTCTGCACGCGGCTGGACATCGTGCTGGCCGGCTCGACGGACTTCGCTAGTCCGTCTGCAAACGAGACGTCAGTCGAACCTGCGGTGAACTCCTGCCATTGGTCTGCGGAGTCGATCACCCACGGCTTCGGCTCGTCGGCGGGGCCGGCAAGGGCCGACGGCGCGACGGCCGTCGTCAGCGATCCGATCGCGCCGAACGCGAGAGCGAAGCGGGCGATACGTGGCGGGGTCGTCATGGCAATCACTCGGCGAGTGGAAACGAGGGCGGAATTCAAGTCTATCGACCTGATCGGGGGGCGTCGCGTCGGGGAGGATCAGTCTTCGGGAAGGGCGTGGATCGTCCAATAGACCTCCTCGGAGAACGCTTCGCCGTCGCGGTCGGCGACGTTCAAAGTGAGGTGCAATTGCTCGACCGGTTGCAGGTCCGGAACTTTCAACGTCACCGATCGGCCATCCTCGCTGAGGGTCGCTCCGGCGATCGTTACGGTTTGCTTGCCGACCTCGCCGGTGTCCGGGTGATAGAAATTCGACCCGTAACCGGCGGTCCACTTGTAGTTCCATTGCTCCGCCGTATAGGCGGCGACGTCGGCGGCCGCGTCCGGAGCCAGGGGAAAGCTGAACGTGATGTGCAGGGTTCCCGGTCCGACGCGACAGTCCGTGATCATCCGGGCCGGCTTGCCGGTGTAGCGAAGTCGCTCGATCCCGCCGTCGGCGAGGCCGGCGCGGCCGCCGGCGTTCCAGCCGTTCACCCCGGTCGTATAGACCTGCCCGTCCGCCGGATTCACCCGGGCCCGCATGACGCCGGTGACGAAGTCATGCGGGAGTTTGACCAGCGCCGCCTGCATCACGCCGTCGATCTCCTGCGTCATGAGGGAATAGAGCCAACCTTTGCCGAAGCTGGTGTGCAGCAAGTGACCGGACAGCGGCCCGAACCGCGCATCGTCCACGTACACCTGCCCGCCGCTGGAGTTGTCCACCTCCTGCGGCATCCAAATGATCGGCTGATCGAAGCCGTCCGGGGGGACGACCGTTTTATGATCGATCGCCCCGCCGTCCGGGGCCCAGCGCCCGCTGGCGTGCGTTTGCACATAGCCGTAGAAGCCGCCGGGTTCGATCAGGCTGATCTTCGACGCCGGCATCCAACTGCCCTGATTATCGCTGACGGTCAATCGTCCGTCCGGGAACGCGCCCATGCCGTTGGGGGTTCGGAACCCGGTGCAGACGACCTCCTGCTCGCCGCCCTCGGGGCCGATCTTCACGACCGATCCTGGGAATTTGTAGTCCGTATACTGCCCGCTTTTCGCGTAGTAGAAGTTTCCTTCCGGATCGGTTTGCAGGTCGAAGTTGAACGCGTGATAGAAGGTGGAGACGTCGTCGTCGGCGCTGAAGCTCTCGTAGAAGTCCGCCTCACCGTCCTCGTTCAGATCGTGCAACCGCGTCAGCCGATCGCGACAGGTGACGTAGATCAGCCCGTCCACGACCTTCACCCCGAACGGCTCGTAAAGACCGCCGGCGAATCGTTTCCATGTCAGGTTCAATAATTGGTCGTCGACTCCGGAGACGATCCACACGTCCCCGCCGACGGTGGTGACGACCATCCGTCCGTCGGGGAAGAAGTCCAGCGCGGAGGTGCGGAACCAGGTGTTCCAAGGCGTCGACTCCGGCAGCGTGATCGTATCGACGGCGTAGGCGCCGGTTTCAAAACCGCGATACCCGACAGTTTCGAACGTCTCCGCCCACTGCGCCGGTCCGCCGGCCGTCATCGCGGCGGGATCGATCGGCGGGAGGCTTGTTATCGCGTCCGAATCGGCCGGCTTGGTCAACCGCACGACGTCGATCAGCCGCGGCTGATCGTCCGCGGGGATTCTGACGACCCAGCGCTGTTTCTCGTCCATGGCGACGACGACGCCGTCTTGATCGCCGAACAGTCGCGGGCGAACGGCGCCGCTGCCGGCGTCACCCGCGGCGAGAATCAACGGTCCCCCGGCGCCGATCTTCAACGTGTGCCGAACCGCCGTCCGGCCTTCGATTGCGGAGGGAACCTCCAAGATCTCTCGCCCGTCGATCGCGTACGACAGCACGACGCGGTCGCCGCTGAGATAATGTCCGTGATAATCCATCCACCGTCGCGGCATCGGGCCGCGGGGAAGCAGGTCGTCGGTCGAATAATCCAGCGTCCCGCCGTGTCCCCAATTCCACAGGTTCAAGGCTTCGACCTCCTCCCCTTGAGGTTGCGGATAGCCCTCGCCGCGGCCGCGTTTATGTTGCGTGCCGTCGAGGTTCAGAAAGCCTCCGGACCAAGCGTCCGCCTGATCCATCGAATGCAGGTCATAGGAGATCGTCAGGCCGTCCAGTTGAATGGTGAGAGCGCTGTTCACCTCTCGGCCCAACTGCGAGGCGAGCGCCGGGCCGTAGTCGCGATCGGGGGGGAGGTCGATCTCGCCGTTCTCCGTGCCGATCGGGAGGGTCTTGAGATAATCGTCGGTGAGCGGGCGATAGTCGGGGTTCGATCCCTTCATGAATCGATCGCGGATATACCCGATGACTTCGTACCGTTCGCGGGGGGACAGGGCGGTGGTCGCCCGCATTAATCCGTTCCCGTGGGAGAGGGTTTGGAACATGCCGTACGGGTCGGAGCCGTACTTCAGTTTCTGCGTGCCGAACGCCCGAGCCGTCGCCAGCGAGGGCGTGTTGCCGTCCGGTCCATGACACTCGATGCAGGCGGATTGATAGATCGTCTCGCCGCGCTGGTGATTGCTTTTCTCAACCGCGCGAAGAATCCCGGCGTGGTCCAGGTTCGCGGTGTCGTCCTTGACGACGAGCGCCTCCGCGGGCGGCTTCAGTTCTTCCGCGCGGGCGGGACCGCCGTCCCGCACCGCGAACAGGTAGCTCAACAGATCGAGAAATTCTCGCTGCGATTTCAGCGTCGACACCAGCCCGGCGGGCATCATCGAGGTGTCCGCTTCGCCGCGTTCGAGGATGTTCCGTTTGGGAATGGAGACTTCGTTCTCGAGGAACTCCGCCTCTCGCAGGACGATCGCATCGTCGTTCTCCCGAACGAACATCCCGGCGCGAAGCTGTCCGTCCGCCGTGAGAATCTGAACGGTGTGGTAACCCTCGCGAATCGCTTTTGAAGGCCGCAACAACGATTCGACCAGATGAACGTCCGTCGCGTCCTCGCCCAGTTTCGTCAGATCCGGCCCCAGCGGGGAGCGGCCCTCATCCGATTCGTGGCAGTTCACGCAGGCGGCGGCGGAGGTGTAGTACACCAACGCCCCCCGATGGGCGTCGCCTCGCAAACGGGCCTCGCGGGCCACGAGGGCGGGGTCGGCGTTCTCGAGCTGCTGTTGCAACGACGCGGCGAGCGCCGGGGACGAAAAGACCGACGCCAGCGTCAGCGCGAAGACAGACGCCGCGAACGGCTTCGAGCGAAGGGGGCGGCGCGAAGCGGTCAGAGGAGGATGGGGCACGCGGGAAACGCCGTACGAATCAGGAACGAACTCCCCGAAAACGGATCGGGATTCCCAAACCTAACGTGCGAGTCCGGCGGGCGCCCGGGAGGGCGAATCGCGATCCGGAGAAATCCTGGCCCCCGCCGGCGCCGTTCGACGCATGGACCCGTACGGCGATTCGCGATCGCCCGCAGGCCGCCTCTCCGCAGCTGCGTTCCGGCCCACCTCAGGATCTCCCGATAACAGGATCTCCCGATGAAATTGACGATCACCGCCTGCATGCTGGCGGCCTTCGCCCTCGCGGCGCCGGCTGTCGCGGCCCCGCAGGAGTCGCTCGGACCGGACGCCGAGGCTCTCGCGTCCGCTCGTCAGAAAGCGGTGGCATTCCTGAAGACCGCGCAGGCGGACGACGGCAGCTGGTCCTCGCCGGATGCCATCGGGATCACCGCGTTGGCGACGCACGGCCTGATGGCCGCCGGGCTGAAGACCGACGACCCCGCCGTCGCCGCCGGGCTGGCGAAGATCGCCGGGGCGGCTCAGGAGGACGGTCGTATCGCCGTGCCGGACAGCCGCCTGCCCGGCTATGAAACCGCCGTCTGCGTAACGCTGTTGCAGGCCGCCGACCCGGAGGAGTACGCCGCGATCGTGAAACGTGCGGACGGGTTCCTCCGCGGCATGCAGTTCGACGAAGAGCAGGGCGTGGAGTCCGGCGACGTCGCCTACGGCGGAATCGGATACGGTCCGGGCGGCGGTCGCCCGGACCTGTCCAACACGGCCTACCTGATCGAGGCGCTCCGCGCCGCCGGCGCCGCGGAGGACGACCCGGCCATTCAAAAGGCGTTAATCTTCGTCTCCCGCTGTCAGAATCTGGAATCCGAACACAACCAAAGCGCTTCCGCCGCCGCGGTGAACGACGGAGGGTTCTATTATCATCCCGCGGCCGAAGAGTCCCCCGCCGGTCGCACGCCGCAGGGCGGTTTGCGGAGCTACGGCAGCATGACCTACGCCGGTTTTAAAACCATGGTCTACGCCGGCCTGGAGGAGGACGATCCCCGCGTGCAGGCGGCGATCGATTGGATCGGCAAGAACTACACCGTCAAAGAGAACCCCGGCATGGGGAGCGCCGGTCTGTATTACTACTACCAATTGTTCGGGAAAGCGCTGGACATCGCTGACATGGATCGCCTGACCGACGACGCCGGCGTCGCCCGCGATTGGCGAAAGGATCTCGCCGAACGCCTGCTGGCAGAGCAGAACGAGAACGGAAGCTGGGTCAACGAGAACGAACGGTGGTTCGAGGGCGACCCGAGCCTCGCCACCGCGTTCGCCCTGATGGCCCTCGCCGACTGCGATCCGCGGCCGATCGACTGACTGGTTGACCGACCGTTCGGCCGGCTGTTTTCCGACGGATCCTTCTTCGGCTCTGGAAATGCTGGCTCGGAGAGTGGATGATCGTTGCAACGGCGGATCTTCTGGTCCGCCGTTCGTGGAGCGGCGGCGCCGGACGGCCCCCGTTCAATCCGCGCCCGCCTGAGATCCCTCCCATGAATTTGAACGCTTTGGTCTACCGTGCGCCCATTGCGGCGGCGGTCAGCCTCCTCTCAGCGTTCGCGGCTCCCGCCGCCGCGCAGGAGTCGGCGACCTTGGTGCAGGTCGCGCCGATCCGGCAGGCCCAGGTCGCCTCCGGGCGGGAGTTCGTGGGCACCGTCATGCCGTTGAAGCTCGCGGTGATCGGCAGCGCCGTGGGCGGGCGGGTCGTGGACTTCCCGATCGAACGCGGCGACCGCGTGGAGGCCGGGCAGACCCTCACGCAGGTGTTGACCGGCACGATCGATCTGGAATTAAAAGCGGCTGAGGCGCAGCTCGACCTCATGCGGCAGGAGTTGGCTGAGCTGGAAAACGGCACGCGGCCGGAGGAACTCCGGCAGGCACAGGCGCGGGCGACGTCCGCCGATGCGACGCGGAAGTTTATGCAGACCCGCCGCAAGCGGGTGGAGCTGCTCTACGACCGCAGTTCCGCGATGACGCAGGACGACGTCGATCAGGCGGCTGCGGCTCAGGTGAAGGCGGAACAGGACTATCAGGAAGCCCTCGCCGCCCTCGAACTCGCCGAGGCCGGTCCGCGGCCCGAACGCATTTTACAGGCGCGGGCGAAGGTCGCGTTGGAAGAGGCGACCGTGGAAAAACTGCGCGACCAGATCGCCAAATATACGGTGAGGTCCCGGTTCGCCGGCTACGTCATCGAGGAACATACGGAGCAGGGCGAGTGGGTCAGCAGCGGCGACCCGGTCGCCGCGATCGCCGCGCTGGATGAGGTGGAGATCGAAGCGCATGTGTTGGAGGAATACGTCCCCCATATTCGCCCCGGCATTGACGCCCGTGTGGACGTTCCCTCCCTGCCGGACCAGACGTTCGTGGGGAAGGTGTCCTCCGTGGTGCCGCAGGGCGATTCCCGCTCGCGAACCTTCCCGGTGCGGGTGCGGGTGACGAACGTGATCGACGACGGCGGCCCGTTGATGAAGGCCGGCATGTTGGCACAGGTCATGCTCCCGACCGGCGCCGAAACGGACGCCTTGCTGGCTCCCAAGGACGCCCTGGTGCTGGGCGGGCCGCAGCCGATGGTCTGGGCCGTCGCCAAATCCGGCGTGACCGGCTCCGGAGCCGGCGAGCGGACCGGCGAGGCCCGTGCGGTGCCGGTCCGATTGGGCGTCGCGGAAGGCGATGCGATTCAAGTCATCGGCGATCTGTCCGCGGATGATCTGGTGGTCGTGCTCGGCAACGAACGCATTCTCCCGCCGAAGGGCGGCGGCGCCCCGACGGTTCGCTGGACGCCGAAGTCGGCGACCGCCGGCCGGTAACGGCCCTCTTCCGGGCGGCTTCGCGGCCCTCTCTTTCTTGAATTATTGAAAGAGGCGCATCCGGCGCCTTTCGGAGATCGGGATGAACTTTATCGCTTCGCTCGTCGCCAACCCGGTCAAAGTCGCCGTCGGCGTGCTGCTGACGATGATGTTCGGCCTGGTGGCGCTCGGCCGAATGCCGATGCAGCTCACGCCGGAGGTGCAAACGCCCACGATCACCGTCGAAACCCGCTGGCCCGGCGCGAGCCCGCAGGAGATCGAACGCGAGATCGTCGTGGAGCAGGAGGAGCAGCTCAAAAGCGTGGAGAACGTCACGAAGCTCACCTCCGAGAGCAACGACTCCAGCGCCCGCATCACGATGGAGTTCCGCGTCGGCACGGAGATGGACCGGGCCGTCGTCGACGTGATCGGTCGGTTGGAACAGGTGCCGCAGTATCCCCGGGACGCCGATAAACCGGTCATCAGCACGGCGAACTCCTCCGATCGCCCGATCGCCTGGTTCATCCTCGGCTCGCGGTTCCCCACGGAGGAGGAATTAGCGACGCTGGAGGCGGAGAACCCGGAGCTGAGCGAGGGACTCGCGGAGGTCCGCAAGGCCCACAACCCCGGCTTGGCGATGCTGCGTCTGCGGTTGCTGGCGGAGGATCATGAGGCGGTCAAAGCGTTGCTCCCCCCGCCGGAACTCAACGTCTCCGAATTAAAACGGTTCGCCGAGGACGAAATCGAAGCCCGGCTGGAACGCGTCTCCGGCGTCTCCCAGGCGAACGTGCGGGGCGGGCTGGAAGAAGAGCTGCAGGTGATCGTCGATCCGCAACGGCTGGCGGCCCGGCGGCTGACGCTGCCGGACGTGCGACGGGTGCTGCAGGGACGCAATGCGGACGTCTCCGCCGGCGACTTCTGGGAAGGCAAACGCCGCTACGTGGTCCGCACGCTGGGGCAGTTTCGCTCTCCCGAGCAGGTCGCCGATCAACCGCTCGCGGTGGTCGACGGGGCGCCCGTATATATTCGCGACGTGGCCGAGGTGAAGCTCGGCTTCAAGAAGCCGGACGGATTAGTGCGGCGGTTCGGCGAATCGAGCATCGCCGTCAACGCCCAACGCGAAACCGGCGCGAACGTGTTGGACGTGATGGACGGCCTGCGGGCCGTCGCCGCGGATCTGAACGAAGGCATCCTCAAGGAACGCGGGTTGCAGCTCACGCAGGTCTATGACGAGACGGACTATATCTACTCCGCCGTCGACCTCGTGCAGCAGAACATCGTGATCGGCGGCGCGCTGACGATGATCGTGCTGATGCTGTTCCTGCACCTCGGCGTGCGGGCGCTGATCGTGGCCCCGTTGATCGCCGTCACCGCGCTGGCCGCGGCGCTGTTCTCCCCGTGGTACTTCATGCTGACGCTGGCGATTATCGTCGGGGCCGGGTTCTGGTTCGCCCGGGGGGCGTTGGTGGTCGGGCTGGCGATTCCGACCAGCATCGTCGGCACCTTTTTGTTGCTGGATATGCTGGGGCGGTCGTTGAACGTCGTGAGCCTCGCCGGGCTGGCGTTCGCGGTCGGCATGCTGGTCGATAACGCGGTCGTCGTGCTGGAGAATATTTATCGGCGGTACGACGAGTGGAAGGAGCCGCCCATGACCGCCGCGGTCAACGGCACGCAAGAGGTCTGGGGAGCGGTGCTCTCCTCGACGTTGACCACCGTCGCGGTGTTCCTGCCGATCGTTTTTATTCAGGAGGAAGCCGGGCAGTTGTTCCGCGACATCGCGCTGGCGATCAGCGGAGCCGTAGCGTTGTCGCTGGTCGTGTCGATGACGTTGATCCCCACCGCGTCCGCGCGGCTGTTCGGCCGTCGTCGGGCAGATCGACAGGCGGCGACGGAGCGTTCAAAGACGGCTTCCGCGTCGACGCGGATCTCCCGCGGGATCGTCGCCCCGATCGAGCGGGCGGGCGGCGGCTTCACGAACCTCATTGTCGGCTTCAATGCCTGGCTGCAACGGGGCGTCGTCCGCCGGCTGGTCGCGGTCGCGGCGCTGTTCGGCGTCTCGCTGAGTTGTCTGTGGCTCGTGCCGCAGGCCGAATATCTGCCGACCGGCAACCGCAACCTGGTGTTCGGCATCCTGTTGCCCCCGCCGGGATATAACCTCGATCAGTTGATGGAGATGGGCGAGCAGGTCGAAGCGGACCTCAAGCCCTACTGGAACACTCAACCGGGCACGCCCGAGGCGGCGGCGCTGGACTATCCGATTATCGGAGACTTCTTCTTCGTCGCTCGGGGGCGGGAGGTGTTCCTCGGTCTGCGGGCCGATGATCCGGCGCGCGTCAGCGAACTCGTTCCGCTGGTGCAGGAGGTCGGCGCCAAGCTGCCCGGCACCTTCACCGTCGCCAAACAGTCCAGTCTGTTTGAACGCGGCCTGACCGCCGGACGCACGATCGACGTGGAAATCACCGGCCCGGACCTCGAACAACTCGTGGCGACGGGCGGCCGGATCCTCGGAGCGACGAAGGGGATCTATCCCGAAGCCCAGGTGCGACCGGTGCCCAGTCTGGACCTCTCCAGCCCGGAGGTGCATATCGAACCCAAACTGGTGCAGGCCGCGGATATGCAGGTGACGGCGACGGACCTCGGCTTTACCGCGGATGCGCTGATCGACGGAGCGTTCGTGGGCGATTATTTCATGGGCGGCGACAAGATCGATCTGACGCTCGTCGGCCGCGATCGCTACGTCGGCAGCGCCGACGACCTCCGCACGCTGCCCGTCGCCACGCCGGAGGGGCGATTGGTGCCGTTGGAAGCGCTCGCGACGGTGCGGCTCACCAGCGGGCCGGAACAGGTCAACCACCGGGAGCGCGTCCGCAGCATCACCATCGAAGTCTCTCCGCCGCCGGAGGTTCCCTTGGAAACGGCGATGGAAACGATCCGCAGCCAAGTGATCGCCCCGATTATCGAACAAAACGCCCTCGGTCCCGGCATGCGGATTAACCTCGCCGGGACCGCCGACAAGCTGGAGCAGACCTGGCAGGCGTTATGGGTGAACCTCGCCCTCGCCCTGCTGATTACTTATCTCTTGATGGCCGGGCTGTTCGAGAGCTGGATTTATCCGCTGGTGATTATCTGCACGGTGGTCCCCGGAGCGCTCGGCGGCGTGCTGGGGTTACAGGCGTTGAACCTGATCTACTCGCAGCCGTTGGACGTGCTGACGATGCTGGGGTTCTTTATTCTCATCGGGACCGTGGTGAACAATGCGATCCTGATCGTTCACCAGGCGCTCAATAACCTGCGGGTGGGGGGCATGGAGCCGAACGAAGCCTTGCTGGACAGCATCCGCACGCGGGTCCGGCCGATCTTTATGACGACCGCGACGACGGTGCTGGGCTTGCTGCCGCTGGTGCTGTTCCCCGGCGCCGGCAGCGAACTCTACCGCGGGTTGGGCAGCGTCGTGCTGGGCGGACTGCTGGTCGCGACGCTATTCACCCTGGTGTTGGTGCCGACGCTGTTCAGCCTGACCCGCGACCTTCGAGGATATGCCATCCGCAAGCTCTGGCGAGACGAAGAGGACGAACCGAAGGACGATACGCCGCCGCCGACGCCCCGGCGGCCGCGGCCCCGCGAGCGTCGACCGGCTTACGAGGACCGAGCGTTCACCCGCGATCCCGCGCTGAGCGGCGCCGGCTTCTAAGCGACGATCAGTCTTCGGCGGTCGCGGCTTCGACCCGTTCCAACACCGCGGTGACCGGGTCGTGGTCGGAGGGCGTGCGGCCGTCGCGGTTCGTACGATCGATCGCGGCCTCCTTGATCGTCCACCCGGGCGTGAACGCGATCCAGTCGATGCGGCGCTCGCCCCGATCCCCACGGCGAAACCCGCCCGCGGTCCCGGCCGACTCGCCCGGCTCGCCGTCGGGGTGTTTAATTTGATAGCTGTCGCGCAACGCCGGGCCGGCGGCGTCGGTCGCGGCGAAAAGGTTTTGATACGGCTTGCTGCCCGGGGCGGCGTTGAAGTCGCCGGTGAGCAGCGCCGGGCCGTCGCCGGCGATCGCGGCGATCTTCCGCCGAATCAGCGTCGCCGACTCCGCCCGCGCCTTCGGTCCGCGATGATCGAAGTGGGTATTGAACGCCCAGAACACGCCGGCGCCGTCCGGGCGTTTGTCGCGGAGCTTTAGCCAGGTGCACATGCGGGGCAGGGAGCTGTCCCAGCTTTTGCTGCCCGCTTCGTCCGGCGTTTCGCTGAGCCAGAAGTGCCCGCCGTCGAGCTTCTCGAAGCGGTCGGTGCGATAATAGATCGCCATCATCTCGCCCGCTTCGCGTCCGTCGTCGCGGCCGGCGGCGAACACGGCGTAGCCGGGCAACCGGGCGGAGAGTTCGTCCCGTTGAAAGGCCAACGTCTCCTGCGTGCCCAGTAAATCCGGGGCAAATGCGCGAATCGTTTCCGCGACGAACTCTCGACGAAGCGGCCAGGCGTTCTCGCCGTCGTTGGCGGACCCGTAGCGGATATTAAAGCTCATCACCCGCACCGGCTCCGCAGCCGATCCGATCGCAGGCAGTAGGAAGGCCCCCGCCATGGCGAGGAGCAGCGAGGCGGGGCGGCGGGCGGTCGTCATCGGATCGTTTCTGAATCGAGGCGCACGCAGCATGGGCCACGCAAGCGCCGATGAACAGCGGCCGCCCTCGTCGAGCGTCCCGGTCCATTAAAGCGCCCGGGACGCTCGACGGGGGAACGCCGAGGAACGAAACGCGGGTTTGCGGGGCACGGCCCGGCGCCGGCATAATCTGCGGCCCGCCCCTCCGCGGTCCGTCGTGCGGAGACCACCGCGTCCGCACGTGCCGCCCGTGAACCTCGTCGAACTTGCCCAACGAATCCGGTCACATCGGCTGGACCGGCGGATGACGTTGGAGGAGGTCGCCTCCCGGACCGGCCAAACCCGCAGTTGGCTCTCTAAGGTCGAGAACTTCCGAATCACCCCGTCCCTGCCGGCGCTGGGGGAGATCGCCCAGGCGTTGGACGTACCGCTCTCCGAGTTGTTCGAGGGGCTGGACGAGAAGCCGGCGCTGGTGTTGGTGCGGCGGGACGAGCGAAAGACGGTGGAACGCGACCGCTCCGAGGAGAACACCTCGGTGTACGAGTTGCTGGCCCACAAGCGGGCCTCACGATCGATGGACCCATTCCTCATTACCATCCCGCCCGGCGTGGCGCGGGAAGAGGCTTTGCCGCACCCCGGCGAGGAGTTTCTGTTCGTCGAGTCCGGCGCCGTCCGGTTCGAATACGACGGCGAAACGCACAAACTGTCGGCCGGCGACAGCCTGTATTTCGACGCGAACGTGCCGCACCGGCTCGTCAACTCATTTAAAAAACAGGCCGTCGTCCTCTGCGTGTTCCACGCCTCCGGCAACTGACGAGTCCGCCCTGCCGTCGCCCGCACTGCGCCGTCCCTCGCCCTGCGAAGGAATGGGCGTCGCCCGAAGCCGACCTCACAACGGCTGTGTAGAACGGGAAAAGCGCCGGCCTCGCCGTCGCTTCGCGGGGTCTTCATGAAAGACTCACAGGTTACTATGTTGCCCGGCAGTCACGCCGCGCGCATCCTAGTCCCGCCGTCAGGATCGTCTTGCTGACGGCCTCCCGCACCGTTTCGAGCTGCCGCGTGGTCCTCCGCCGTTTTGTCCTTGCCGCCTCTACGGCGTGTACTGTCGCGTTTCTCTCGGGCTGTTCCGATTCAGCTCCCGAACCGCCGCCGCCGTTCGTCGCGGAGCCGACGGCCACGGGCGAGGCCGGAGACGACGGCCCGCCGCCGCCGTCGGACGAGGCGGTCCTCCACGGCTCACAAGACTAAGCCGTTCTGATTGACCGTCAGTCACTTTCATCTTCTTCCTCCGCCCGAACTCTATGTCGTCTCAACGCAGCGCCGGTCGCCGAACCGGTTTCACCCTGATCGAACTGCTGGTGGTGATCGCCATCATCGCGGTGCTGGTCAGCTTGCTGTTGCCCGCCGTTCAGCAGGCTCGCGAAGCCGCTCGGAAGGCCCAGTGCAAGAACAATCTCAAGCAGATTGCGCTGGCGATGCACAATTATCACGGCACGTCCAGGTCGCTCCCCATCGGGGTCTCGACGGCGTGGGGCTTCACATGGACCTCCGCCATCCTGCCGCAGTTGGATCAGCAGCCGCTTCAAGAGGCGTTTCCCGACCCTCTCAGCGACTCCGGTTGGTACGGCGGAACGGACGCGAGAAGCGAGGCGATTAAAACGGTGATGCGGCACCCCGTGAGTACGTTTATGTGCCCCTCGCAGTCTGACGGTCCCACGGAGCCGAGGGACGTCAACGGGCTGACCGGACGGGCGATGTCCAGCTACTCGGTCAGCACGGGGGGCGACGCCGTGAGCGATAACCTTACGAGCGGAAGCACGATCGGCATGGATACGTCCGACGGTCTGTTTCACGCGGTCCGAATGAACACCGCCACTCCCCTCGGCCGCGTGTTCGGGTTCAAGGACGTCAAAGACGGCCTGACGCAAACCGTGATGGTCGGCGAGGTGATCTATGAACTCGAACCCAGCCCGGGGTGCAATATCTGCGACCGGTTTCTGTTCTTCATGCCGAACGCGGACTCCGGCAACGGCTCCGACTTCTCCGAAGCCATGGCGTCCACCCGCTTTCAGATTAACTCCGATCCGGCGGCCGATATGAACGCAGCGGAGATCTCTTTCGCCAGCTCTCACAGCGGCGGAGCGAACGTCGCCATGGGCGACGGCAGCGTGCAGTTCATCCCGGACACGATCGAACTCGACATCTGGCAGGGGATGGGGTCTCGCAAGGGCGGCGAAGTCTTCGAAATGCCGTGACCCCGTCGCTGAGGGGGGGCGCTTGTTGCATCGGCCCTCTGTTGAACCGTCGCGGGCGTCCGTCGAACCGTTTTTTCTCGGCAGGCGCCCATTTTGATCGGCTTTAAGGTAAAGCGTGACCGTGATTGATCCCCCGCTGAACCGTCGTCGTTTCCAGGCGACGCTCGCCTCGACTGCCGTCGGCGCCGCATTTTTCCCGCAGACGCTGCGAGCCAAAGACGGGGCGCCGGGAAGCGGTTTGCGGAACGACGGGGCGCCGGACGGGTTCGTCGGGCCGATGGTCGGGCACGTCTCCGACACCGAGGCCGTGCTCTGGGCGCGACCGCCGGCGCCGGGGCGATGGGAACTGGAGGTGTTCGAAGCGGAGTCCGATCGACGGGTTGAACGGGCCGTCGCGGTCAGCGCTCCGCAAAACGATCTGTGCGTGAACTGGCGGATCGACGGCCTCAAACCGGCGACCGATTATCGGTATATGGTCAGCGCCGGCCGGGACGTAACGATCGCGGCGGACGATCTCCGTTTTCGCACGGCGCCCGATCCGGCCGAGCCTTCCCGGTCCACGTGGGCGTTCGGCTCCTGTGCGGATCTGGACCCCTCGACGCTGTGGACGCAGATCGCCGAACGCGACGCCGAGGCGCTCGTGCTGCTCGGCGATACGCCGTATATCGACTCGACGAACCTCAACACGGCCCGCGACCGGCATCGGGCGTTCCTGTCCGTTCCGGAGCTTGCGGCGCTGGTCCGTCATACGCCGACCTGGGGCGCCTGGGACGACCACGATTTCGGTCAGAACGACTCCGACGGTCGCCTCCCGGGGAAGGAGAACACCCGGCAGGCGCTGGTCGAGTACCGGGCGAATCGCGAGTACGGCGGCGACGCCGGGGGCATCTATACGAAGTTCCGTCGAGGGCCCGCGGAGGTGTTCCTGCTGGATACCCGCTGGTTCTCTCAGACCGGCCCTTCGCCGGTCGATTCGTCGCAGCCGACGTTGCTGGGAGCGGAGCAGTGGGCTTGGTTGAAGGACGGCCTGAAAAAGTCGACGGCGCCGTTTAAGTTCATCGCCTGCGGCATGATCTGGGACGACAAGGAGAATCGCGAATCCGACGACTGGGGGACGTATACCCACGAGCGGACCGCGTTGTTCGACTTCCTCGGCGAGGAGACGATCTCCGGCGTCGTGCTGATCGGCGGGGATATTCACTGCTCTCGCTTGTTGAAGTACGAAACGACGGAGCAGGTCGGCTACCCGATTTATCAGATGATCGTCTCGCCCATCCATGGCCGCACGATTCCTTCGTTGAACGTCCCGCACCCGAATCTGGTGCGGGGCGAAGCCGTGCCGCACGTCTGGTTGCACGTGACCGTCGATTCGACCGCATCTCCGCCCGCCCTGCAGGCGGAATGGGTGCAGCGAGACGGGCGGGAGATGTGGTCGCTGAAATGCAACGCGGACGATCTGACTTCCGCCTAACGACTTGCGTTTTACCTCCGAAACGTGGTCGAACCGCCCGCGATCGCCCCTCTCGTTTTGCCAGCGACTTCCGAACATATGCAGCAGACCGTCATTCTTCGTCCCGGCGCCGTTGATTCGGTTCCCGAATGGATTGCGAACTATGCGGTCGAGCGCGCGTTCGTCGTGTTGGATGAGGCGGCGTACGGCCCTTCCGGAGCCGAGGCGGCGTTGGCGCCCTGTTTCGACGCCTATCACGCGACGTTCTTCACCGCCTTCGAGCCGAATCCGAAGCTGGAAGACGTTGTCCGCGGGATCGCGGCGTTCCGGGCCTCCGGCGCCGAGATCGTCTTGGCGGTCGGCGGGGGGACCGCGATCGATCTCGCCAAGCTGATCACGGCGTTGGTGCCGGTGGGGCGGGGGCAGGACTCCGTCGATCCGTCGCTGTTGGAGGAGGTCGTGTTGCGGAACGGCCCGCTGCCGGAAACCGCCCTCCCGCTGATTGCCGTCCCGACGACGGCCGGCACCGGCAGCGAGGCGACCCATTACGCGGTCGTCTATGTTCGCGGCGAAAAATATTCGCTGGCGGCGCCGTCGATCCTGCCGAACGTCGCCGTGGTCGACAGTCGCCTCACCGACAGCCTGCCGCCCCGCATCACGGCGGCGACCGGCTTAGACGCCCTCTGTCAGGCGGTCGAATCGATCTGGGCCGTGGGGGCGACGGACGAGTCGATCGGGTTCGCGTCGGAAGCCATCCGCCTGGCGCTGCGGCATCTGCCGGATGCGGTGAACGGCCCGACGCCGCAGTCCCGCGACGCGATGAGCCAGGCGTCTCACCTCGCGGGTCGAGCGATTAATATCAGCAAGACGACGCTGCCGCACGCCCTGTCCTACGGGCTGACGAGCCGGTACGGCATCCCGCACGGCTCGGCGGCGGCGCTGACGCTCGGGCCGGCGCTCCTCTTCAATGCCGGCGTGACGGAAGCCGACTGCACCGACCCGCGCGGACCGGCGGCGGTGCGGGACCGGATTCAACTCTTGTGTGGCCTGCTCGGTGCCGACTCGGCCCCGCGAGCCGCCGCGACGATCGAACGATTGGTCGAGGCCGTCGGGAGTCCGATTTCGCTCGAAGCCGCGGGCGTCGCCGACGACGCCCGCCGGCTCGCGGAGTGCGTGAACGTCCAACGGCTTTCCAATAACCCGCGGCACGCCGAACCGGAGGATCTCGTGCGACTGTTACGCGCCGGTCGTCGCGCGGACCGGGCTCCGGCGCCGGCAGTTCCCGACGTGCGCCAACCCGCTCCCCTGCCGGCGCCCTCCCTGTGAGCGACTCGTTGCGTACCGTCAACGACCCCGGCGACGGCGACGCCGTGCCGGCGTACGACTCGGCGACGCGAACCTCGCTCGCGATCGCGGCGGCGGCCGCGTTCTGCACCTACTTTTGCATGTACGCCTTTCGCAAACCGTTTACGGCGGGCACGTTCGACGGGGAAACGCTGTTCGGGCTGGATTTGAAGGTGGCCTTGGTCGTCGCTCAGGTCGCCGGATATACGCTCTCCAAGTTCATCGGCATCAAAATCGTCTCCGAGATGCCGGCCGGGCGGCGGGCGCTGGGGATTCTCAGTCTGATCGTGGCGGCGGAACTGGGATTAGTTCTGTTCGCCATCCTGCCGGTCGGGTGGAAGCCGTTGGCGCTGTTCCTGAACGGTTTGCCGCTGGGCATGGTGTTCGGGCTGGTGATCGCTTATTTAGAAGGACGCCGACAGACCGAAGCGTTGACCGCGGCGTTGTCCGCGAGCTTTATCGTGTCCAGCGGCGTCGTGAAGTCGGTGGGACGCTGGTTGATCGGGGAGGCGGGGCTGAGCGAATATACGATGCCCGCGGCGGCCGGCGCCCTGTTTTTCGTGCCGCTGCTGGTCTCCGTGTGGGCGCTCTCCCGCACGCCGCCGCCCGGCGCCGAGGATCGCCGCCGCCGCGCCGCTCGCAATGCGATGACGCGGGACGATCGTCGGCAATTCTTAGCCGCGTATTGGCCGGGGTTGGTGTTGATGGTCGGGGTCTACGTCACGCTGACCATCGTGCGCACGGTGCGAGACGATTTCGCCGTGGAGATCTGGCGGGATCTCGGCGTGGCGGGGGAGCCGTCGGTCTTCGCTCGCAGCGAGACGGTCGTCGCCATCCTGGTGACCGCGGCGTGTGCGTTATTCATCTTCGTCCGCGACAACCGAACGGCCCTCGCGGTGACGCTGGGGCTGATGGTCGCGGGCTTCTGCGTGGCGGCCGCCGCCGCGGCGGGGCAGGGCGCCGGGGCTCTCGGCCCGTTCCCCTTTATGGTCGCGTGCGGGGTGGGGCTGTACGTCCCGTACGTCGCCTTTCATACCACGGTGTTCGAGCGCATCATCGCCGCCGCGGGCCGACCGTGTAACATCGGGTTCCTGATGTATCTGGCGGACTCGTCGGGGTATCTCGGACATACCGCGCTCCTGCTGTGGCGTTCGTTGTCGCGACCCGGCGAAACGATCGGCGCGGACGGCGACGCGTTACCCCTCTTTCGCGGCATGTTGTTAGCGACCGCCGCAGCCTCCGCGGTCGCGTTGACCGTCGCGACGGTCTATTTCCTCCGCGTGCTTCGGCGCCCTGAGGAGAAGCCGGAGGAGGAGAACGCCTCAGTCGTCACGGCGCCCGCTTCGGCGACGCCCCAAACAATGGCGGTTTGAGCGACGGCGGTCCGACCTCCTCGAACCGCCCGCCGCCGTCGCCTTCAGGACACTCTCACGACTTGCCCCATTAAGACATCTCCAGTGACTGACTCTCCCGCACTCCCCGCCGCCGTCGCGTCGGAACTCTCCGCGGTCGTCTTCGACTGGGCCGGCACGATGATCGATTTCGGCAGCCGGGCGCCGGTCGAGGTGTTCCGGGCGGTGTTCGAGTCCTCCGGCGTCCCGGTCACCGAGGCTCAGGCCCGCGGCCCGATGGGCGCCGCCAAACGCGATCATATCGCCGCATTATTGGCTCTGGACGACGTGAAGACCCGCTGGGCGGACAAGCAGGGGTCAGAACCGACGGACGCTGAGATCGATCGGCTCTATAAAGAGTTCCTCCCGCTGCAGAAGGAGGTGCTGGGCCGGCACTGCGAGCCGATTCCCGGCGTCGTGGAACTCTTACAGGCGCTCTCCGAAGCGGGGGTGCCGATCGGCTCCACCACTGGTTATAACCGCGATCTGATGAGCGTCGTGTTGCCCTTGGCCAAGGCGGCCGGCGTGGCTCCAAACGCCGCGGTGTGCAGCGACGACGTGCCCGCGGGGCGGCCGCGGCCGTGGATGTTGCTGGAAGCTCTCAAACGAATGGACGCCGCGCCGATCTGGCGGGCCGTAAAAGTCGACGACACGCCGATGGGCGTGGAGGCCGCCCGCAACGCCGGCTGCTGGGGCGTGGGCCTGAGCGCCAGCGGCAACGCCTTGGGCGTCTCTCTCGCCGAGTGGAACAAGATGCCGGCCGCGGAGCGAACCGCGGCCCTCACGCCCATCGAAGCGACGTTCCGCGACGCCGGCGCCCACTACGTCATCCCGACCGCGGCCGATCTGCCCCCGGTTCTTACCGAGATCGCCTCTCGACTGGCCGCCGGCGAACGCCCGTAAGCGTTCGCCGGTCTGCGGCCGTTCCGCCGGTCGATTAGCGGCCGTCCCAGCGGGGCGAGGCCGTCGAGCCGATCAGATCGCGACTATAGGACGTCGTCATGCGATTCGCTTGGGGGAAGCGGCGAAGATCGGCGCCCGAGCGGGTCGTATCGTCGTCGCCGAACCGGTCGAAGGGCATCGTCCGGCGGTTCGGCGCCGGCCGCGTCCGCAGCGCATCGCGGTCCGATTCGAAGCCGGGACTGAGGCCATCGTTGTATCCGGGAGCCTCGCGACGCCGGTCGAGCGGGCGATCGACTGGACCGCTGTCCGATCCATGAATACAGCATACGCCATCGACGCACTCTCCGATTTGGCTCTGCGGCATGCCGGTCCGGTCGGGGGGGCCGATGCGGTCCGGCCGGGGACCGCGGCGCCGGCCGCGTGAGGCACGCGGATCGGTTCCGTCCCGATCATCGGTCGCCGGGGTGCCGATGCCCCCGTTGTGATATCGGCCGCGGTCCTCGTACCGCCCGCGGTCCTCGTACCGCCCGCGGTCCTCATCGCGCTGCCGATACTTATCGAATCCAGGAGCGAACGGATCAGAGGGATTCCGGTCGAGATCGTTCGGCCCGGGGAAAAACGGTTCCGGGGCGTACGGGGCAGGGGCCGCGAGGCCGGAATCGAGCGGATCGGCGCCGAACTCGTCGTAGAACGGCTGGGTGGACGCCGGCAGACTTTGGCCGAACGTGGGAACGACCGTCAGCATGCAGGCGGCGAAGCTCGTCACAAGATTCTTCATCACTCAACTCCCTGAGAGGGACGGGGCCGCCCGGTCGAATCGCCGGGCCGCAGGGATGCAAGGCATTCGGCATGCCGACATCGCCTGAGGACGAACGCGGCAACGCGAAACCGTAGTTGAGACCGCCTAGCATTGGTGCGGCGAGCGCCCGCCGCCTCGTTCGCGGCAGCAAAGATTGCAGACGGGCGGCCGTCGATCGGGAGGCCGACCGCGCTCTTTACGAACCACCTCGGCGCCGAAGGTTCCTGAAGCGGACGAAGTTTCCCGATGCGGACTTCCTGGAAATCGGGGCACGTTCGCATGGTACAAATCCACGGGTTACGATCGGTCAGGATCCAGAAACGCCGGCCGGAAAGATGCTGTGATGACTCTGACGCCGGCTCGTGAACGGATCGGCGCGACGGTCTGCCGGCGGCTCTCCCCGATCCTCCTCGCCTTGCTGGTCGCGTTCGCGGGCGGGTTGGTCGCAGTCGGCCGCGCCGCCGATCGGCCGCGCCGAGATCGGCCGAACGTGTTGTTCATCGCGGTGGACGACATGCGGGCCGAACTGGGCTGCTACGGGTCGCCGATCGTCAAGTCGCCGAACCTCGATGCGCTGGCCGCACGCAGCCTGCTGTTCGAGCGGGCGTATTGTCAGCAGGCGCTGTGCAATCCGTCGCGGGCGTCGGTTCTTACCGGGCTGCGGATCGACTCGCTGGGGTTCACGGATCTGCTGACGCACTTCCGCGAACGCCGCCCCGACGTCGTCACGCTGCCCCAGCTGTTCAAACAGGCCGGCTACGAGACGCACGGCATCGGGAAGATCTTTCATAATTATCGCCAGGACGAATGGAAGGGCGACCCGGCGTCGTGGAGCCGGCCGCAGCAGTTGCACTACGGCAATCACGGCCACGACGTCGCACAGGTCGAGGGCGAACGCCCCGCGGACGCCGTCGCGATCCCGCGGGCCGAGCGACGCGAGGTTCCGGACGAGGCGTATTGGGACGGACAGATCGCGAAGCTCGCCGTCGATCGACTGAACGAAATCAAAGACGAACCGTTCTTCCTCGCGGTAGGATTCTGGAAGCCGCATCTCCCGTTCAACGCCCCGGAGAAATATTGGGCGATGTACGATCCCGCCGAGATCGCCCCGCCCACAAACCCGGAGCCGCCAACCGGCGTGCCGTCGATCGCCCTGCACGACGGCAGAGAAATTATGCGGGACTTCCCGGCGGGCCTGACCCCGGACGACGTCCGCACGCTGCGTCACGGCTATTACGCGGCGATCTCTTACGTCGACGCCCAGATCGGCAAGGTGCTCGACGAACTGGCTCGCCTCGATTTGCGAGACGAGACGATCGTCGTGTTCTGGTCGGATCACGGGTTTCACCTCGGCGAGCACGACCTGTGGTGCAAGACTTCCAACTTTGAACTGGACGCTCGGGTGCCGCTGATGATTTCCGTGCCGGGGCAGTCGACGGCCGGCCGGCGGACGCAGTCATTGGTGGAACTGCTCGATATTTATCCAACGATCGCGGATTATAGCCGCCTCACGCCGCCGTCGGGGCTGGAGGGGCACAGCTTGCGTCCCCTTTTCGAAGACCCGGCGGCGACCGTTCGCGAGGTCGCCTTCACCCAGCACCCGCGTCCCGGGTATCCGAAGGCCGGGGTCGCCCCGGAGGCGATGGGATATTCTCTGCGGAGCGACCGGTTCCGCTATACCGAGTGGCGCGACTTCCAAACCGGCCGGGTGGTCGCCACGGAACTCTACGACCATCGGGACGACCCGCGAGAGACGATCAACCGCGCAGATGAACCGGCGTGGGCGCCCACCGTGGCGGCGTTCCGCGAACGCCTTGACGAGTTCGCGGATTTGAAGGCTCATCATCGCGACCGCTAAGGCGCCGGCTCTTCGTACGCTTCTTCGTCGCCCGGCTTCGGGTAGAAAACTTATGATCTCGATCGCAACGCTCATCGCTCTGGCCATGCCGGCCTTCGGTCCTCCGGAGGGCGCCGGGGCGGGGCCGGAGGTCGGCCAACGGCCGAATATCGTCGTCATCGTCACGGACGATCAGGCGCCCTGGGCGATGGGAAACGCGGTTGCGCAGGGTTGGTTCCGCGACGTGCCGGCGGCTCATACGCCGCATATGGACCGCTTGGCTCGCGAGGGCGCAGTCTTTCAGAACTTCTTCTGCACGACGCCGGTTTGCAGCCCGGCCCGGGTCTCGTTGATGACCGGCCGGTACGCCTCGGAGTTCGACGTATACGACTTCATCACGGCGCCCGATCATAAACTGTTCGATCCGGACGCGCAGGTCGCGTTGGACCCTGACGCCAGCGTCACGTTCGCGGAGGCCCTCCAGCAGAGCGGGTATCACACGGGCCTCGTCGGCAAGTGGCATTTGGGCGATTGGACGTTGCCGGGGAACGAAGCACAGCACCCGACGCGGCACGGCTTCGACTACTTTATAGGGCTGACCTCCGGCGGAACCACGCCCGACGATCCGCCCCTCGAAAAGGACGGCCAAGTCCGGCAGTTCAAGGGACTCACGACGGATCTTCTGACCGACGAAGCGATCGCGTTTCTACAGCGATCGGCGGAGGGCGATTCGCCGTTTCTGCTCTGCTTCCACACCCGGGCGCCGCATGGCCGCTGGCTGCCGGTCGCGCCGGAGGACTGGGCGCCTTACGCTGACGCTGATGTTCCCCTGCCGGAGTTCGACGATCTAAACCTCGAATTGATGGACCGTTACATGCGGGAATATTTAGCGAGCACGAGCGGCGTCGATCGGAACCTGGGGCGGTTGCTCGACACGCTGAACGACCTCGCCGTGGCGGACGACACCGTGGTGATCTTCACCTCGGACCACGGCTATAACATGGGGCACAACGGGATCTGGCATAAAGGAAACGGCATCTGGGCGACCCGCACGAAGCCCCCGGGGAAAACGCATCAGGGCACGCGGGTCGTCTCCGACAAGTACCGGCCGAATATGTACGACCTGTCGCTGAAGGTTCCCGCGATCATTCGTTGGCCCGGCACAGTGGCGCCGGGCACAGTGATCAAGCAGACCGCATCCAGCCTCGATCTCTTCCCCACCCTGCTGTCGATGGCGCAGGTCGAGCGGCCGGACGATCTCGTCCTGCGCGGCCGGGATCTCACGCCGCTGCTTTGGGGGGAATCGCCGACCAACTGGGAGAACGATTTCTACGCGGAATACAGCATGCATCACTACGCCGTCGCTTCGATGCGCTGCTATCGCACGCCTCGATACAAGCTCATCCGAGACTTCCACAACGCCGGTCGCGACGAGTTCTACGACCTGCAAGTCGACCCGCAGGAGTCCCGCAACCGAATCGACGACCCGGCGCCGGAGATCCGGGCCGCGATCGAAGAACTCCATCGCAAGCTGCTGGCATCGATGGAGATGCTCAACGATCCGCTGTTCAAGACGGTTCGCACGGACCGCGTGCCTTAAGACGCCTCGTCTAGCGCCGCCTCGACCATTCGACCGACTCGCCCTATGCCCTCTCATTCGCTCATGACGCGCTCTCTCAAAACGACCGCCCTGCTATTGATCACGGGGCTGTGCGACTCAAATCTGCACGCCGAAGATCCTCAGTGGAAGCTACGACCGCTGGAATACAACAACCCGGGGCTGGAGGTCGACCTCGGCGTCGGGCTGTGGGCGTGGCCGTTGCCGATGGACTTTGACGGCGACGGGGATATGGACCTCGTCGTCTCCGGCCCGGACAAGCCGACCAACGGGTTATATTACTTTGAAAACCCGACGCAGGATCCCACCGTCAAGGTGCCGGCGTTCAAACCGGCCGTGCGTCTCGGCCCGACGGGGCAGAACGTGCAGGTCAGCTACGTCGACGGCGAGCCACGGGTGCTGCGAGAGAACGTTGAATTCGCCGACTTCAAAACGGACGGTCTGACGGGCGGCGGCCGCAAAATTTACGACCGGGCGCGATTTCATCCCGGCAATACGCGCGCTCGGATGTGGCGATACGTCGATTGGGAAGGGGACGGCGATCAAGATCTCGTCGTCGGCGTCGGCGACTGGAACGACTACGTCTGGGATCAGGCCTACGACGCCCAGGGACGGTGGCGGAACGGCCCGCTGCACGGCTGGGTCTATCTGATCGAAAACGTGGACGGTTCCTACGCTGACGAGCCGACCAAAATCCACGCGGGGGGAGCGCCGATCGACGTCTATGGCTGGCCCAGCCCGAACTTCGCGGACTTCGACGGCGACGGCGATCTTGATCTGATCTGCGGGGAGTTCCTCGACGGGTTCACCTGGTTTGAAAACGTCGGCACGCGGGAGCAGCCGGACTACGCCACCGGGTTCAAACTCAACGGCACGGACGGCAAGCCGTTGACGATGCACCTCCAGATGATCACGCCGACCGCGTTTGACTGGGACGGCGACGGCGATATGGACCTGATCGTCGGCGACGAGGACGGCCGCGTGGCGCTCGTGGAGAACGTCACCCCCGCCGGCGCCGCGACGCCCGCGTTCAAACAACCGGCCTATTTCCAGCAGCAGGCCGACACGTTGAAGTTCGGGGCCCTCGCGACCCCCTACGCCCACGATTGGGACGGCGACGGCGACGAGGATCTGATCTGCGGCAACACCGCGGGCAATATCGCGGTCTTCACCAACCTCGACGGTCGGGGCACGAAGTGGAGCGCCCCGGAGCTACTTGAAGTCGACGGCAAGACCTATCGCGTGCTCGCCGGTCCGAACGGCTCTATTCAAGGTCCGGCCGAAGCGAAGTGGGGGTATACGACGCTGTCCGTCGCCGACTGGGACGGCGACGGCGGCGACGACGTGATCGTCAATTCCATCTGGCCGAAGCTGACGTTGCTGCGTCGCACCGGCGATGGTTTCACCGAGGGCCCGCTCGATCTCTGGACGAAGGAATCGCCGCCGGAGTTTTATTGGTGGAAGACGAACGCGGCGAACCTGCAAACCCAGTGGCGGACCACGCCGGTGGCGATCGACTTCGACGGCGACGAGCAGCTCGATCTGGTGATGCTCGATCAGGAGGGCTATCTCACCTGTCACAGCCGGGCTTCTGAGGAAACCCGCATCTTTATCGACGAAGACAACCTCCCCCTGCAACTAAACGATCGTTCGGCCGGCCGCAGCGGCCGGGTGAAGCTGGACGTCGTCGATTGGGACGGCGACGGACGGTTGGATCTGCTGGTGAACTCCGAGAACGCCACGTGGTATCGCAACTGTGAAGACCGCGACGGCAAAATCGTGCTCAAGAAGATCGGGAATCTGGCGGCCCGCAACGTCGCCGGTCACACCTCCAGCCCCACCGCCTGCGACTTCGATCAGGACGGCAAGCCGGACCTGGTCGTGGGGGCGGAGAACGGACGCATCTATTTTGTTAAGCACGACGACTGCATGACGTTCTCGCAAGACGAGTTACAGGCACGGGCGCCGCGCGAGGCCAAGCCGCCGCGGTTCGCCGGTCTGGTCTCGGAGGAGTTCATCTTTAACTCCGCCCCGTTCAAAGAGTGTCATGCGTCGACGATCGTTCAGACGCCGCGGGGACTGGTCGCCGCGTGGTTCGGCGGGACGCGGGAAAAGAACCCGGACGTCGGCATCTGGTCGAGCTATCACGACGGCGGCGGATGGTCTTCCCCGAAGCAGTGGGCCGACGGCGTGCAACATGCGGGACTGCGTTATCCCACGTGGAACCCCGTGCTGTTCCAGCCGCCGGGCGACGGTCCGACGATGCTGTTCTTCAAGGTCGGCCCGAACCCGCAGGAATGGTGGGGCGAGGTGATGTTCAGCTACGACGCCGGACGGTCGTTCCGCGATCGGCGGCGCCTGCCCGAGGGAATCGACGGCCCCGTTCGCGGCAAACCGACGTTGCTGGAAGACGGCACCCTGCTGTGCCCGTCCTCCACGGAGCATGACGGCGACTGGCGCTTTCATATGGAGCGGCTGACGGACCTCGACCGTCCGGAGCTCGGTTCGTCCTGGGAGCGATACGAACCGGAAACGCAGCCCTTCCAAGTCATCCAGCCGACGCTGCTTCGGCACGGCGACGGGGAACTTCAGGCGCTGTTCCGCTCCAAGAACGAACGTATTATCGAATCGTTCTCCCGCGACGGCGGACGCACGTGGACGGAGCTGTCGCAGACCGAGTTGCCGAACAACAACTCCGGCATCGAAGCCCTCACCCTCCGCGACGGTCGCCACCTGTTGCTCTATAACCACCTGGGCGGCGAGCGGAAGGACGGCTGGGGCAAGCGGAACGAGTTGCACCTGGCGATCAGCGAGGACGGCAAGCAGTGGCGCGCCGTCGCGGCCGTCGAACGTGAAGACACCGGCGAGTTCTCCTACCCGGCGATGATTCAAGCCGACGACGGCCTGGTTCATCTCACCTATACCTGGAACCGCCGCAAGGTGAAGCACGTGGTGATCGATCCCGCGGACCTTCAACCGGGCGACGTCTTGGGAACCGCTCCCTGGCCGCATGGAGACGGCGAGCAGTCGCCTTGAAGAAGGATCTTGAAACGCCGGCCCGTGTTTTCACGGGCCGGCGATTCCGATTGCGATGCGACCGTGAACTGACAGACGCGAAGAGCGAGAACGAACCCGATCCGTGAACGTTAAGTCGCGAACAACTGTCGCTCGATATCGGCGAAGGCTTTGAACTCCAGAGCGTTCCCGGAGGGATCAAGGAGAAACATTGTCCGCTGCTCTCCGGGGGCGCCGGCGAATCGAGTCCGCGGGGGGATGACGAACTCCACGCCCGCGGCTTTCAATCGCTCGGCGAGCGCCGTCCACGTCGGGATCTCCAGCACGGCCCCGTAGTGCGGCACCGGGACGGCGTCGCCGTCCACCGGATTGCGTCCCGCGATAGACGCCTCGTCGTCGCCCGGGATTTCATGGATGACGAACTGATGGCCGAACAGATTGAAGTCCACCCATCGCGGCGGCTTGCCGGCGTCGACACGGCCTTCGGCGCAGCCGAGAACGTCCCGATAGAACGTCCGCGCCGGCCCCAACTCGCGGACCGGAACGGCGACATGAAACGGCAGCGGCATCGGTCGCATCCAAGGATGGAGTAGAATGGGGGACGCCCCATCACAGGCCGGCATACGTCGGCGGCCCACGTTCACACGTTCAGTCGAAATGAACAAGCAGTCGCGTGCCGCGACGCCGATTCCGGCGGTGGAAGAGGCCGCGACCGGGGCGGCCGAGGGCACGGGCGTCGTCGGGGGAACAGGCGGACGGCTTCGTCCCTCGCGCATTCTCGCCGCCGCGGCGATTCTCGGTGGATTGGTCGGCGGACTGTATGTCTTCGTGCAGGTCGACCCGGAGTGGCGTGAACGGAAAATTGCCTATCAGGTCTATGAAAACGACGCCGGCGAGCTGACTTATCGATCCCACGGTGAGGAGACCGCCGTCGGACCCGTCGTGCCCTATGCGGAATCTCCCCTGAGAGCGGAGGCGCTGCGGGGGCTGCAAGGCGAGCCGGAACTCGACAGCCAATGGATCTTCGAGACGGAGGAGGAGGACGGCGTCGTCGGCGCCCGTTATTCCCTGCTGGAAGCGGAGTTCCATTTCGGCCTGTGGTCGCTGCTGCCCGCGGGTGTCGCGATCGCCTTATGCCTGCTCACGAAAGAACCCCTGACCGCGCTGCTGAGCGGGGTGATCGTCGGGGCGTTGATGCTCGGCCGCTTCGATATCACGGACGCGGTCCTGCTTCCCAGCCTATCGAGCAAAGGCGCCGCCACGGTGCTGCTGCTTTATCTCTGGCTGCTGGGCAGCCTCATGGGCATTTGGTCCCGAACGGGGGCAGCCCAGGCCTTCGCGGAGTTCATGACCCGGCGCTTCGTCCGGGGACCGCGATCGGCCAAGCTGGTCGCCTGGCTGATGGGGGTTCTGTTTTTTCAGGGAGGGACCGTCAGCGTGGTTCTGGTCGGTACGATCGTGAAGCCGGTCGCCGACAGGGAGCGGGTCAGTCACGAGGAACTCTCCTATATCGTCGATTCGACGGCTTCGCCCATCGCGTCGGTCTTGGCGTTCAACGCTTGGCCCGCTTACGTGCAGGCTTTGATCTTCGTGCCGGGCGTCGCCTTTCTCGCGACGGAGGAGGACCGGATCGCATTCTTCTTCCGCAGCGTTCCGCTCAGTTTCTACGGCATCCTCGCGGTCAGCGGCACGTTTCTGCTGAGCCTCGATTATACCCGATTCGCCGGCGCCGGCATTCGCGAGGCGAGCGAACGAGCGCGAACGACGGGGCAACTCGATGCGCCGGGGGTCTCCCCGCTGAGTTCCGCCGAACTGACGGTCGCCCGCGTGCCGGCCGGTTATCGGCCGCATGTACTGGAGTTCTTCGTCCCGTTCATACTGCTGATCGGCACGGCGGTGGGCACGTTCGTCCTGACCGGCACGCCGGAGGTGAACTGGGCGTTCGGACTCGCCCTGCTGTCGTCGGTCGTGACGGCGCTCGGTCGAGGCATGCGGCTGCGGCATGTTATTGAAGGCATCGGCGACGGCATGAAGGGCGTCGTGCTCGCCTCGGTCGTGCTCCTGCTGGCGATTACGGTCGGCGGGATCAGCCGGGAGGTCGGCGCCGGGGCGTACCTCGTCGAATTATTGGGAGGGCAGATCTCTTATCTCGCCCTGCCCGCGTCGCTCCAGCTCATCACGATGGTCATCGCCTTCTCCACCGGCACGAGTTGGGGGACGTACGCCATCGCGTTTCCCCTGGCGATGCCGCTGGCCTGGGAGGTCGCCGGCGCCGCCGGGGTCGATCGCCCGGAGCTGTTTATGTCCGTCTGTTTCGCCGCCGTGCTGAACGGCAGCGTATTCGGCGACCAGTGCTCCCCGATCTCCGACACGACGATCCTCAGCGCCATGACGACCGGCTGTGACCTGATGGACCACGTCAAAACGCAGATCGTCCCCGCGTCGTACGCGGCCCTGCTCGCCGCGGCGCTCTGGACCGCGACCGTGTATTTCTTCGTCTAAGTCCGCTTCGCTCCACTTTGTATTCAACGTCCACGGCCCCCCGACATTTTTGCGCATCGGTCGGACACACGCTTGGGGTACTCTGCCGTCCTCTCTGAAAGACGATCAATATGATGTTCGCCGCGACTCTCTGCCTCGCCGCGTTTTGCCTCGCTCCGCCCGGGGAGATCGAACCCGGGCCGCTTCGCATCGCGCTCTATACCGACACCGGTACCGGCGGCGATATCGACGGGCTGGCTGAGATGCTGGCCGAGACGCCGGGCGTTGTCGTCACGCGCGTCGGCGCCCTGTCGATTCGCACCGGCGTGTTGGACGATTTCGACCTCGTGATCCACCCCGGCGGTAGCGGCAGCAAGCAGGGCAAGGCGTTGCGGGAAGAGGGACGCGAGCAAGTTCGCGAATTTATCCGGGAGGGGGGCGGAATGATCGGGATCTGCGCCGGCGCCTATTTAGCGACCAGCGATTACGATTGGTCGTTGCACGTCCTCGACGCGAAAGTCTTGGATCGCGCTCATTGGGCGCGGGGGAAAGGCAACGTCACGCTCGCTTTCACGCGGTCCGGCCGAACCCTGCTCGGCGTGCCGGGGCCGGAGGGGGAGATTCGATACGCTCAGGGCCCGCTGCTGGCGCCCGGCGGGGTCGACGATCTGCCGGACTATCAGGAGCTGGCGACGTTCAAAACCGAGGTACACAAAGACGGGGTGCCCGGCGGGGTGATGCCCGGCACGACGGCGGTGGCCGCCGGCGAGTTCGGCGACGGGCGGGTGGTGTGCTTCAGCCCGCACCCCGAAGCGCGGGAAGAAACCCGCGAGATGCTCCGCAAGGCGTTGTTCTGGTCGGCCCGACGGACCTCGAGCGCTCAATACCCCGGCGATGAGGTCGCCCGGAACTGGACGCCGGTCCGGGCGGCCGAGGAACTGATTCACTTCGAGGCCGGCGACCTGCCGATCATCCTCTCCGCCCCCCATGGCGGTCGCGCATTGGTGCCGGGCGTGCCGGAGCGGACGGGCGAAGCCTTTCAGCCGGGCGTCGGAGAGGACACCGGAAAGTACAAATTCGTCACCTCGCGAGACACGCGCGTCGATCAACTGGCGTTGCTGGTCGCGGACGGGCTGGAACAGCGCACCGGCAAGCGTCCTTCGCTGGTGGTGGCGCGATTCAGCCGGAAATATATCGACGCCAACCGGCCCCGCGGCGCCGGCGTCGAACATCCGCTCGCCCTGCCGGCGTACGACCTTTATCACCAAAAGTTGGACGACTTGATCCGCCGGCAGCAGGGCAGGGGACTGCTGCTCGATATTCACGGCCAGTCGGCGGAAAAAGACTCGGTCTTTCGCGGCACCCGGAGCGGAGTCACCGCGGGGGCGCCTTATCAAGCAGGCGAGGAGGTCGAATCTCCCGGCAAACGCCCGATCCACCTGCGGCTCGCCGACGCCATGAAGTCGAACGGCTTCGCCATGCTGCCCGAGGGCGACGGCCCCGAGTCCCGCTACACCGGCGGTTGGATCGTCTGGGACCACGGCGCCCAGCAGGAGGACGGCATTCCGTCGATCCAACTGGAATACGGGACGAAGCTCCGCAAAACGACCGCCATTCAAGCGACCGCGGACGCCACGGTCGACGCGATCCTCGCGTTAAATCTGCCCGGCGTGCAGGCGAAAGAGTAACACGAGCGCCGACCTGGGCGCCGGTCTTGAGGTCGATGCACGGGACCGTCCGGCAGCGGTCCCGGTTATGATCTTCGGCCGTCCGTCCGAATCGGCGCCGGGCGGCGTTTCCAACTCCGCGATCAGACTGCCCGCATGTCGCTCAGACGTTCCTCCTCATTTCTGCTCGCTCTGCTCGTCGCGGCTGTGCCGGCGTTCGGCGGAGAGGGCGACGCCAACTGGCCGCAATGGCGGGGGCCCGCGGGCGACGGCACGACGGAGGCAGCCCCGACGGCCACGGAATGGGGGCCGGACCGCAACGTTCGCTGGCGGACGCCGCTGCCGGAGGCGGGGAACTCCACGCCGGTCGTGTGGGGGGACCGCATCTTCCTCACGCAACCGGTGACGGAGGGGAGCCGCCGCGAACTCTGGTGCCTCGACCGGGCGACGGGGCGGGAGCTTTGGCGGCGGGGGGTGGCGTACGACGAAGGCGAATCCACCCACCGCACCAACCCCTATGCTTCCGCTTCGCCCGCCACCGACGCGGAGCGGGTCGTCGCCTGGTTCGGCTCCGCGGGGCTGATCTGCTGGGATGTGGACGGAACCGAACTGTGGCGCCGCGATCTCGGCCGGCAGGAGCATCAATGGGGCTACGGCTCCTCCCCGATCCTGTATGACAACCTGTGCATCCTGCCGTTCGGCCCGGGCCCGCGGGAGTTCCTGATCGCAGTCGACAAGACCACCGGCGAGACCGTCTGGCAGGTCGACGCCCTGGACGACGCGGCGGAGCGGAACCTCAGCGGACCGGAAAACGACGGCAACGCCAACGACTATCGCAGCGATAAGCCGCGCGAAAAACGGCTGCGGGGAACCTGGGGCACGCCGATCCTGGTCGAGGTCGACGGCCGCACGGAACTGGTGATGACGCTGCCGCGGCGGGTCAGCGGCTTCAATCCCGCCACCGGCGAACGGCTGTGGACCTGCGGCGGAGCCGCCCCGTTGGCGTACGCCTCGCCGATGGCCGCGGGCGACGTCGTCGTCGTGCTGGGCGGGTACGGCGGAGCGTCGTTCGCGGTGCGGGCCGGCGGTCGCGGCGATGTGACGGAGACCCGCCGCCTGTGGCACCAACCCAAGGGCGGCAGTTGGCTGGGCACCGGCGTGGTCGTCGACGGCTTCGTTTACATTTGCAACATGGGCGGCGTCCTGCACTGTCTGGATGCGAACACCGGCGAGGAACGCTGGAAGGCCCGGGCCGGCGACGGCGGCACCTGGTCCAGCGTCACCCTGACCGGCGACGGCCTGGCGTTCCTGCTGACGAAGTCCGGCGTCACCACCGTCTTCCGACCCGACCCGGAGGCCTTCCAGCTGGTCGCCGAAAACGACCTGGGGGAATCGACGAACGCCTCCGTCGTCGCCACCGAGGAAGAACTGCTGATCCGCACCGACGAAGCCCTCTGGTCGATCGGCGACCCGCCGGCGGACGGTGCAGGAAGGCGCGACGCTCGCGAGTGAGTGTCTCCACGAAGTGCATGTCCCCCCGGGCACTTGCGGTTTCGCAGTGCCCCGGACAGGGAACGGCGCCGCGAAACCGCCAGCGACGCGCGATCCCCGAGAGAACGCCATCCTCAACCCGACGATCGGGAGTCGCCGCAATCACTCCTCGGCGGCGGGATCCGTTTCGTCGGTCGCGGGACGCAACGCGTTCTTCAACGCCCCGGTCCCGCCGACGATCGGCAAGCGTAGCCGCGTCTCTTCGAGGTGCACGGTGATCTTTGTCCCGGGATCGGGCTGGAGGGTGAAGTCTTTATCGGTGGAGAAGATCAGCAGGCCGAGTTGCTGACCGGCGGGGATGATCTGATCGTCCGGCTGCAGGTCGAACGTCACGTCGTACTTGCGGCCGGGTTCCAGCGGTTCGCCGGGGCCTTGGAAGTCCGCGTGGTTTTGGGGGTCGGCCCAGCCGCGGGTGATGACGTTGTCCGTGATTGAAACGTTCCGGCCCTCTTCCCACGGCAGCGAGACCAGCCAAACCGACAGGTTCGCGGCCGGGCGATCGACCGACAGCGTCACCGCGATCTCCGGCGTGCCGGACAGGTGCACCGGCCCCGTCAGCGGCGGCGTCGCGTACAGCAGGCGGTGGTCGGTCCACTCGGCCTGAGCCAGCACCTCTCCATTGAAAGAGAAGTTGTCCTCGAACGTCTCCGCGGTCGGCGCCGGGGCGGGGGACTCGGCGTCGGCGAGGGTCAGGCCGCCGATCTGCGGGGCGCCGGGGGTGAGGGCCAGTTCGACCGGCGCCGCGGCCGGGTGCGGATAATCCTCATAGCGGGTCGGCTTCTCCCGAGGATCGCCCTCGCGGACGATCCAGGCTTTGCCGCCTTCGTTCCAGTCGTTCTCCACGCCGAACAGGTGGTGCGTGAACCAGAGGTTCATCAAGTCGATCGGCGGCGGCCCGCCGTGTCCGCCCTGGTGCATATAAAGGGCCGCGGGGATGCCCAGTTCCTTCGCTCGCTGATAAATGTTGACGCTGTGCTCCGGCATCACGTTCCAGTCGTTGAACGCATGGGACATCAGGATCGCGCATTGAACCTTCTCCATGCGGGGGAGCATGTCGATTTCCGCCCAGTAATCGTTCCAATCGCCGGTGGCGCGGTCGAGGTTCCCGGCGGAGAACAACCGCCGTTGCAGGCAGTCGCAGGCGTCCCAGGTCGCCTCGGAGCCGGCGAGGATCGCTTCGCCCAGCACGTCCGCGTCTTCGCCGACGTAGCCCCCAGGGGAGCGAACCAAGCCGTTGCTGCGGTAGTAGCGGTAATAGGAGGTGTTGGGGGCGACGGGGATGACGACCTCCAACCCTTCCACGCCTGTCTGAGCGCCCGCTAAGGCGAGGGTGCCGTTGTAGCTGGTGCCGGACATCCCCACCTTGCCGGTGCACCAATCGGCGGTGACCGGCTCGCCGCCGGTCGGTTCGGAATAGCCCGGGATACGACCGCAGAGCCAATCGACGACGGCTTTGGGGGCGTCGTATTCATTCTGCCCGCCCACCGTGGGGCAACCCTGCGACAGCCCCGTGCCGGGCGAGGAGGCGTGCACCACCGCGTAGCCCCGCGGCACCCAATCTTTGAGATGACGGGTCGTAATGACCGGCCGTTTGATCTCCGCGGCGGCATGCTCCATCGTCGTGGGCGGCGGCGGAGCGGCGCCGAAGGCGTGTCGGGTGTTCCAGAAGTTCTCCGGGGCGAGATTAAGTGCCC
Source organism: Alienimonas chondri (assembly GCF_013036045.1). GTDB lineage: Bacteria > Planctomycetota > Planctomycetia > Planctomycetales > Planctomycetaceae > Alienimonas > Alienimonas chondri. Next base: position 33,230 of record NZ_WTPX01000003.1, on the reverse strand, counting down.
GACCGTAATACGGACTCATAAACAGCAGGGCGGGCACTTTCAGATCCTCGCCCCCCTCCGAGGAAGGCCGCGTCTGGGCCTGCCGGGTGACGGCGATATGAATGCGGTCCGGGCGGCCGTCGGCGTCGGTGTCCGAGTCGATCTCGACGAACAGGTCTTCGCGGATCCACTCGTCCGGATCTTTGAACGCCGGCATGACGGCGGCCCGGCCGTCCTCAAACTGCTGCTGGATCGCCTCTTCCGCAGACGCCTCCCCAGCCGGCGGCGGGGCGTCGTCCTGAGCGATCGCCGTGCCGACCCCGCTCCAAAACAGGCCGGCGAACGCCGCCCCGAGCAGGCCGGAGAACGCCGGTCGACGTGAACGGCACGGAGTTTGGAAGGCGGACGAAGCAACGAGGACGATCATCGCGGAGCGGCAGGCTGCGGTCGATTCGATCGGACGGCCGCGGAGGCGACGAGCCGTCCCGGAGGTTCCCTCACGGTACCCGGCCCCCCGGCGAAGGGGTACGAAGCCGGCGACCGGCGCTCGGCCCCGCTGGCGGCCCCGCTCCGGGGTCGGTCCGCGTCGGCGACGCCGGAGCGGTCGGCATGCGGTCGGCGACCTGGCTTCGCTCCATGCAAATAGGTTCGACGGACGGACTTCTGCGGAAATCGGCCGATTCTTCGGATTCCACTCTTCCGCGCCTCAAGTAACCGGCGGGGTCGTCCCGATGAGCAGGATGAGCCAGTTGAACGGATTGCGGCGACCCTGCGTCGCTGCGCGGTTCGGCGGCTTCCTCCCGCTATTCATCGCCCGGGCGCCCGCGCCCGGATGGAAGAACCTCCGCCCTTGCCGACCCGACTGACTTGGAGCCGCATCGCTGGAGCTTCGCGCCGGACCCGCATTCGACGGTACGGACAGCGGGCGGTGCTGGCGGCGGCGTTGGTCGGCTGCTCGACCGGCGGCCTGCAGAGCAACCTCTACGAAGCGAAGACCGGTTTGCAGATCCGCTTCGCCGCGGAGAAGGCCTACCTGCACCGGGGCGACCTGTTCCACAATTGCTGTACCTATCCGCTGGATTTTAAGTGCGGCTTTAAGAGCGGTTATACGGAGGTCTCGCTGTACGGCGACGACTGTTGCGCCCCGCCCACGCCGCCTCCCAGCTATTGGGGATGCAGTACCAGCGACCCCTGCGAGCGAACCGAGCGCTTGAACTGTTACTACGACGGCTGGGCCCACGGGGCGATCGCCGCGGGGCAGGACGGCGTCGCCGGTCTGAATACCGTGCCGCTCCGCGACATCTGCGGCGGCCAGCCGGGGGGCATGCCCGGCGCCCGCGGCCCGGTTCCCCACAGCGGTCCCGCGGCGTTCGATCCGTATGGGTTGGAGACGCCGACGAATGCGATCTCTGCCCCGACCAATCAATCGGACATGCCGGCGTTCGAGGAAGGACCGGTGCTTGAGGAACCCGTGCCCGCCCCGGCCCCGATCCCGCTGCTCCCGCCCAAAGCCGACGGGACGGAAGGCGGCGAGACCGGCGGCGAAGGCAGCGCCGGCGATCCGAGTCCGAACGGCCTGCTCCAGGATCTGCTGGACGCCGAGGCGGTCCCCGGCGCCGACGGCCCCCCCGAACCGGACTTTTCTCCGGCGCCGAGCTTTCCGCAGTTCGAACTCTCCCCCGACGACGGCGACGCGGGCCTGAGGGAAGGCGATTCGGCCTCGTTGCGCGGGGACGCCGGCCCGAAGGTCACGACTCTTTGGAGCGGCGACGGCTGACCGCCCCCCGCGGTTCCCGTCTGCCCGAGTCCGCTTCGGCGGCCCACCCCTTCTTCACACCGTTCCGCCCCCGATCCTCCCGCACCGACCGATCGCGCCGGTCGGGGACATACGGACGCCCGCCATGATCGTTTCCTTGCCCTCCCGCTCGCTCGCACGTCGCCTCGCCCCAGGTCGCCTCATCCCCCGGGCAGGCGGTCGCCCGGCGGTTCTGCTGGCGGCCCTCGCGGCGGTCGTGCTGGCTCCGGGGTGCCAGAGCATGTCGCTGGGTTCGCTCGGCAGCGCCTGTATCGAAGCGATCCCCGCGCGTCGGCTCCCGCCGGCGGCGCTGGCGCGGTCGAAGGACGATCTGATCGAAACCAGCAAGGCCCGCCTGCGGCAGCGTCCGAACGAGGTCTACGCCCTCGCCGCCGGCGACGTGCTGGGCGTCTATATCGAGGGCATCCTGGGCGAGGAGGACAGCGTGCCCCCGGTGAATTTCCCGGAGGACGCCTCGATCCCGCCGTCGATCGGCTTCCCGGTGCCGATCCGCGAGGACGGAACGGTCTCCCTGCCGCTGATCGCCCCGGTCCCGGTGATGGGGATGACTCTCGCCGAGGCGGAGGCAAAGGTCCGGCAAGCCTATATCGACGACGACATCCTCAAGCCGGAAGCACTGTCCGACACGGGCATCATCGTCACCCTCCAGCGGCAGCGCGAGGTGCGGGTGCTGGTCATCCGCGAGGACGCCGGCGGCGTGCAGAACCCGACCGACAACGACGCCGGCGGCAAAAGCGGCTCCGGCTTCCTGGTGGACCTCAAGGCCGGCGAAAACGACCTGCTGACCGCCCTCTCCGCCACCGGCGGCCTGCCGGGCAACGAGGCGTTGAACGAGGCGATTATCTTCAAGGGCGGTGAGACCGGCGGGGCGGAGTTCGACGCTCGCATCGCTGCGATTCGCCGACAGCCCGTCCCCTGCGGCTGCCGCCCGCCGCTGCCGGACCCGTACGGCCCGGGGGCGATCCGCATCCCGCTGCGATTCTATCCGGAAGCCCCGCCGACCTTCATGGAGGAAGACATCACGCTGGAAGCCGGCGACATCGTTTATATCCCGGCTCGTGACCGCGAGAAGTACTACACCGGCGGCACGCTGGGCGGCGGCGAGTACCTGCTCCCCCGCGACTACGACCTGAACATCCTCCAGGCCATCGCCGCGGCCAAGGGCGAACTCGGCGCCAGCGGCACGGGCGCCGGCGGCATCAGCGTCTTCGGCGGCAACCGAGGCGCCGCGTTCCCTCCGAGCAAGGCGATCGTGATCCGCCAGTTGCCGAACGACTGCGGCGAGGTGGTGATCCGCGTCGACCTCGCCCGGGCGCTGACCGACCCCCGGGAGCGGATCCTCATCCAGCCCGAGGACGTGATCATCGTGCAGTACACGACCTGCGAAGAGGTCGCGAACACCGCGATCAGCGTGCTGCCGGCCCTGCTGCTGCGAGGGGCGCTGTAAGCGATCCGAGGCCCGGCTCCGCCCGGCCTCCCGTCCTTCCCCGGACTTCGGCGGCTATTTCATCGGCGGGCCGGGCAGGCGCTCGCCGTTGGTGGTGAGGATCTGAAAGTGATGAATACCGACCTTTCGGCCGTCCCGGTGCGTCCAGACGACCTCTTTCTCGGGGGTCACCTCGAACAGCTTCGGCGCGTTCACGTTCCGCCGCCCCGCGGCGTAGCTGGTGATGACGACGTTCCCGTTCGGCAGCACCTGACCGCCGCAGGGATCTTGCAGCCACGGGCCCGGCAGGTCGTCGTTCGTCAGTTGCCAGACGACGTTGCCGTCCGCGTCGAAATCTATCACGCGATTGCCGTTCGTGCAGCAGACCAACGTGCGGCCGTCGCCGTGGCGGATCGCGGTGAACGGCCAAGTATGAATCGAGCGATCCTCGTCGCCGGGGACGGTCGTATCGAATCGTTTCAGGACGTTGCCCTCCGCGTCGTACTGCACGACGGCGAAGTCGAGCAGGTGCGGCACGAGGTATGTCCCGTCTTTTAATTTCCGCGCCATCCGCGTTTGCAGATGGTGGTTCTCTTTTTGACAGACGAGGGGGAACTCGACCAGAACCGTGTCGTCCCGCTCGATCTCCAACAACCGCGGCGCTTCGCCGGCTTCGGTAAGCACGATCGTGCCGGCGTCGGTCGGCTGGGCGCCGTTGACCTCGGATTGCGTTCCTTTCCAGAGGAGCTTCTCCGTCCCGTCCGGCGCGACCTCCATAACGGCCCCGCCCGGGAATCGCTTGGAGCGACTGAGCGTCAGCACGAGCGTCCCGTCGGGGAGTTGGTAGCCGTCGCGGGTGTTCGCCGGGTAGGTCCAGGTCGTCTGTCCGGCGTCATCGACGCGGTACGTCGTTTTGCCGAAGGCGAGGAACCCGTGCGTCGTCTCCGGCTCCGCGGCCATCGCCGGGGCGACCGTCAGGGCGCCCGCGATCAGGGCACCGAGCGCGGCTGTATAGCGGCCCCACGTCGTCCGGCGGGCGGGGGAGGGAAGTCGGCGATCTGTCATGGCGTAGCTTTCGCGGCGGGGCGTTAAGTTTGGGGTTTGATCGGAACCTGAAGGCGACGGGGGCCGTCATCGAAGAAGCGGGCGCCGGCGCCGACGCGGTCGAGATCGCCCAGTTCCTCCCGGGCGGCTTCGATACGGTCCATCAAGCGGGCGACGACTTGCGGATGCGCGCCTGCGACGTTCGTCGTCTCGCCGGGGTCGGCGTCGAGGTCGAATAACTGCGTCTCGGGCACGGCTTCAATCATTCGCCCCCACCAACCCAGCCCCGACGGGTTCGCCTCGCGGGGCAGCACGAGCTTCCACCGTCCCGACCGTACGCCGGTCAACAGGCAGCCGCTGTAATAAAGATATTCGTCCCGCGGACTTTCGTTCGTCTTCCCCAGCAGAAACGCGGAAGCGTCTTTTCCATCGAGCGTCACGTCGGGCAATTCGGCGCCGGCGAGGGAGGCGAACGTCGGCAGCAGGTCCATCGTCGTCAGCAATTCGTCCGACTCCCGCCCCGCCGGGATGCGACCGGGCCAGCGGGCGAGGAACGGCACCCGCGAGCCGCCCTCCCACGCCGACATCTTCCAGCCCCGCAGCGGCTTCGCTCGGCCGGAGTGCTCCCGCGGGATGAACGGCTTGCCGCCCGGCTTCATCCCGCGGGTGGTCTCCACCCAGGGGCCGTTGTCGGAGGTGAAGACGACCAGCGTGTTCTCATCGAGGTCCAGCTCTTTAAGAGTGCGGAAAATCTCCCCGCAGGACCAGTCGATTTCCTCGATCGCATCCCCGTACGGGCCGGCCGCGGATTTCCCTCTGAAGTCCTCCGACGCGCCCAGCGGAATGTGGGGCAGATTATGGGCGAGATAGAGGAAGAACGGCCGATCGCGGTTCTGGCGAATCCAAGCGGTCGCTTCGCGGGTGTAGTCGGCGGTGATGCGGTCCCAGCTTTCGACGGCGGGAACCTCGACGGCTTCGTTCCGATAAATCGGGCTGCGGAACGCCGTCTCGTCCGTTCGCACCGTGTAGCCGTTGAACATCGGCGTGCCGTAAAAGAAGTCGAATCCCCGGGCGTTCGGCATCAGGGCTGGGTCAAACCGCTCCGGTCCGCGGCGGCGTTGCTCGACAAGATGCCATTTTCCGATCAACGCCGTGGCGTAGCCGGCGTCGCGGAGCACCTCGCCCATCGTCTCCTCCCGGGGGTGCGGGACCGTATGCAATCGCTTGAGATTCCTCGGTTCGGCGGTGCGGATGGGATAGGAACCGGTCATCAACGCCGCCCGCGAGACGCCGCAGACCGGCTGGGCGTAAAAGCTGGTGAGGCGCAGTCCTTCGGCCGCCATCCGGTCGAGGTGCGGCGTCTTGATATCCGGCGAGCCGAAACAGCCGAGATCCTGATAGCCCTGATCGTCCGTGAAGATCAGCACGACGTTCGGCCGATCCGCCCCCGGGGCGGCGGAGGCGACGGCGAGCAGCAGCGCGGCGAACGCGGTTCGAGCGGTCATGGAATTATCCGTTCTCTTGTTCGAGGCGACCGACCTGCACGGCGGCGCCCATATTGGCGATGCCCGGTCCGAAATAATCGCGGCCGAAGGGCAGGATCATCGGTTCCTCATAAGGCCGATGAGGCACGAGAGCGGCGATTTCGTCGAGCCGCGTGCGGACATCCGCGGGCAGCGGGCCTTTCTCCACCGCGGCGACGGCGGCGTCCAGATGTCCGACCGTTTTACAGCCGATCGGGATCGTCGACACCGCCGGGTCGCTGATCGCGAACCGCAGGCACAGTTCCGCCGGCGACATCCCGGCCTCGTCCAGCAACTGATAATAGGCGAGGAACTGACGACGGCGGGCTTCGGCCAGCCAGACCGGCTTCGCCGCGAGTTCCTCGTCCGCCCGTTTCGTCAGGAAGCCCTGCCCGAGCGCCGAGGCGAGTACGACGCCCATGTCCCGCTCGATCGCCGCGGCGATCACGGTTTCGCGGGCCTCGCGGAACAGGGCGTTATAATTGAACGCGGTGAGGACCACGTCGAACCGGTCGCTCTCCACCAGCGCGGTCAGTTCGGTCACCGTCGTGCCGGCCAGCCCGGCGAACCGGATCGTGCCGGCCCTCTTTAGTTCGTCGATCAGCTGCAGCGCGGGCCCGTCGAGCGGGTCGTAGCTCGTCCACCACGGATACTGCCCCGGGCGGTCGGGTTCATGCACCATCAACACGTCGATCACCTCCCGCCCGAGCAGACGCAGGCTCTCCTCGACCGACGCCCGCAGCCCTTTGATATCCCGGGCGTCGAACGGTTGCGGCCGACCGCCGAGCTTCGTGGTGACGATCAGCGGGGACTCGATCCCGGCGATGGCTCGACCGACGGTCGCCTCGCTATCGGCGTAGGCGGGGGCGGTGTCGATCGCGTTAATGCCGTAGTCGACCGCCCGCCGCATGATCCGCGCCGTCTCCTCCGTCCCGCCGGCCAGCGACGACGTATATAACCCCCCGACCGACAGCAGACTGACGGAGAGATCGGTCCGGCCGAGGCGACGCTGTTCCATGAATCGATTGACTGAGTGCAGGGAGCTTCAAGCCGCGCGAACGAAGGGACGCCCGCGGAGCGGGTCGATAGTAACCCGAAGCGTCAGCGAGGGACCGTGGGGGCAGCCCTCGGCGCGGCGTCCTTCGCTGACGATTCGGGTTGGTGAAGACGTGGAGGGGGCGGATTGTTCCTCATCGGAACAGGGCGTACAGCACGACCATCACCGCCAACAGCAGAGCCGAGAGCAGCCGCGGATCGCCCAGCCGACTGCGACCGGGGATCTTCAATGCGGCCAGCGGGGTTTCCCAGGCGAGATCCGAACCGACCAGCCCCGCGGTGTTTTCGCCGGCGCTTCCCGGCCCCGCGGCCGCGACCGATGCGGGCGGCGGGTCCGGCCACAGCAGGCTGAGCGCGACGTGGGCGATCATGCAGATGACGCACAGGTCGAACGCCATCATCATAAATCCGCCGGGCAGTTGGTTCAGCGGACCGTCCGGGAGGAGCGTATTCGTCGTGAAGACCGCGACGCCCAGCAGCGAGCCGCCGATGAGCGTGGTCGCGGCCGCCCGGGCGCTGGCGCCCTTCCAGAACACGCCGAGCACCAGCACCGCGGTGATCGGCGGAGCGATGTGCGAAATAATGCTCGCCATGCCGTTGAAGATGCTTTCAAACAGGTTCAACGCCGGCACCAACACGATTGCCAGAACCAACGCGACCGCGGCCGAGATGCGACCCGCCCGAACCAGCGCCCGGTCGTCGGTGTTCGGCCGGAAGCGTCGCACGACGTCGTAGCTGACGAGGGTCGAGATCGAGTTGAGCGCCCCGGAGACGGTGCTCATCAACGCCGCCATCAACGCCGCGACGATCACGCCCCGCAAGCCCAGCGGCAACAGTTCGGTGATCATCCCCGCGTAAACGCCTTTGGACTGCACCTCGCCGTCGACGACGAGCATCGAGAGATCCAGCCGTCCGTCCTGATGCAGGGCGTAGGCCAGCAGCCCCGGCAGCACGAACAGGAACACGGGCAAAATCTTTAACACCCCGGCGAAGATCGGCCCCTGTCGGGCGTGATGTTCGTCCTTGGCGCCCAGCACCCGCTGCACGATCGTCTGGTCCGCGCACCAGTACCAGATGCCCAGCACGGGGTAGCCCAGCAGAATGGCGTACCACGGCATGCCGTCCGGGTCGCCGTGCGGGCGGAGCATCGACAGCTTGCGCTCCTCGCCCTTCTCAGCCAGGATCGATTGCAGGTTCTGCCAGCCGTCCCAGCCGCCGGGGGCGTCCGCGGGGCCGCCCAGATTCCAAAAGGCCAGCCCGGTGATAATCGCGGCGCCGGCCAGCAGCACGACGGTTTGAATCGACTCCGTCACCACGACCGCCAGCAACCCGCCGACGATCGTATAAAGCCCCGTCAAGGCGCACAGCACGACGATGCTGGCCATCATCGGGATACCCAGCAGTTCCTCGAGGATAATGCCGCCGGTCAGCAGAGCGAAGGCGATATGAATCACGACCGCCGTCAGCACGGAGACGAACGCCAGACAGTCGCGGCAGACGCGGTTGTAGCGGCGTTCCAGGAAGTCCGGCAGCGTGGCGATGCCGGATCGAATATAAAAGGGGGCGAAGAACAGCCCCAGCAGCACCAGCGTGAAGCCGGCCATCCACTCGAAGTTGCCGTTGAGCAGCCCGGTGTCGAAGCCGTTCTGAGCGAGGCTGACGAGGTGCAGCGTGGAGATGTTCGTGGCGAACAGCGCCAGGCCGATACTCGCCCAGCCGAGGCTCTTGCCGGCCAGAAAATACTCGTCCGCCGCGCCTTCCCGTTTTTTATGACGCCACCCGGCGATCAAACCGATCGCGACGATGCCCACCAGATAGACCGCGGCGACCGTCAGATCGACGGCGCCCAGATGCACGCGGACGCCGCTGTCCGCGGCGTCCGCGCCGACGCCTCCGCCCACGCTGGCGAGCGGAGGAAGCCCCGCGTTGAAGAATGCGAACGTCAAGCGACGACCCCTTTGATGACATGGCCTTTGACGTCCGTCAGGCGCATGTCGCGTCCGCCGAAGCGATAGGTGGAGCGGGTGTGGTCCACGCCCAGCAGGTGCAGGATCGTGGCGTGCAAATCGTGCATCTCGAAGCGGTTCTCGATCGCTTTATAACCCCATTCGTCCGTCGCCCCCAGGACGGTCCCCGCCTTCACGCCGCCGCCGGCCATCCAGACGGTGAAGCCGAACGGGTTATGGTCGCGGCCGTTCTTCCCCTGGGCGAAGGGCGTGCGGCCGAACTCCCCGGCCCACACCACCAGCGTCTCGTCCAGCAAACCGCGGCGCCGCAGGTCCTTTAGAAGCGCGGCGATCGGCTGATCGACGGCCCGGGCGTTGTTCTCATGGCCCTTTTTCAGGTTGTTATGCTGGTCCCAGCGGTCGCCGGCGACGTCGGGGCAGGTCAGTTCGATGAACCGCACGCCCCGCTCGACCATGCGGCGGGCGATCAGGCATTGCGAGGCGTAGATGCGGGTGGGCTCGAACTCCGCGTCCATTCCGTACTCGGTGCGGACGGCCGCCGATTCGTCGCCGATCGACATCACCTCCGGCACCGCCGCCTGCATAGAGTAGGCGAGTTCGTAGTTTTTGATCGCGGATTCGATCGCGTCATGCTCCCCGAATCGCTCGACGGCGAAGCTGTCGAGTCGGCCGATCAAATCCAGCTTCTCCCGCTGCCGCTCCGCGGAGGCCTCGCGGCGTTCGACGTTCGCCACGCCGCTGCCGGACGGCTTGAACACCGACCCCTGATAAGCGGCCGGCAGGAAGCCGCTGCCGAAACAATCCAGCCCGCCGGGGGGAATCAGCCCACCGTTGATCACCACGAATCCGGGCAGGTCGCGGGCCTCGCTGCCCAAGCCGTAGGTCGTCCAGGCGCCCATGCTCGGCCGGCCCTGCAAGCCGCTGCCGGTGTGCAGGAAGTAGTTGGCGAAGGTGTGCTCCGGGAACTCCGAAGTCATCGACCGAATCACCGCCAGTTCGTCGGCGCACTGTGCGACATGCGGGAACAAATCGCTGACCGGCAGGCCCGATTCGCCGTACTGATTGAACTTCCAGGGGCTGCCGAGCACCTTGCCCACGTTGTCGAACTGCGTCGGTTCCACCTGAAACAGTTCGCCGGGCGATTTGCCGTCGTACTTCGTCAGAGCCGGCTTGGGATCGAACGTGTCGACCTGCGACGGTCCCCCGTCCATATACAGGAAAATGACGTTCTTGGCCCGCGGCGTGTGGTGCGGCCCGTGTCCGGCGTTGCGGCCGCCGGCATCGCCGACTCCGCCCTCGGCCGGTTCGGCGTCCGCGAACCCATAGACCGGATCCGACTGCAGCCCGGCCAGCGCGACGGCGCCGAAGCCGCTGGCGCACCGTCGCAGCATCTCGCGGCGGGAGGTCGGAACGGGCGACGCCGGGTTGGGCGAAAACTGTCCGACGCCCGCGGCTCGCTCGCAGGGATAGCGGTAGGGAGTACTCATCGGAGGAAAATCATCTCTTTGGTATTGATGAGCGCGTGCGCCAGATCGCCCCACAATAGAGCGTCGTCCGCGGGAACGCCCCGCTCCTTCGCTTGAACACGCAGGAATTGCTCGGCGACGGCGACTTCGGCGTCCGACGGCGGTCGAGCGAACGCGGTCTCATACAGCCACTCGATGCGTTCGCGGCTGTCGGGAGACGCCGCCAGCGCCCGCTTCGCCCAACCCCGGGCCTGCTCCGCGACGAACGGGTCGTTGAGGAGGATCAACGCCTGCGCCGGCACGTTGGAGACGTTCCGACGCCCCATCGTGCTGGACGGGGCGGGGGTGTCGAACGCCAGCATGAACGGCGACAGGAAGTTCCTTCGCACGGCGACGTAGATCGATCGCCGACCCGCTCCGTCCTGCGGCCCGCTCTGCTTCGGACGGCCGCGGCCGTCCATGAACGAGGTGAGATGAATCGGAATCGACCGCCCGTGCAGCGTGGGGTCGAGCCGGCCCGAGAGCGCCAGCAGGGCGTCGCGAATCGCTTCCCCCTCCAGTCGCTTCGGCGGCCGATGGTGCCACAGCCGGTTCGTCGGATCCGCCGCGACCGCGGCGGGATCCGGGCGACTGCTCATCTGATAGGTCCGCGACAGCACAATCGAGCGAATCGTCCGCTTGAGGCTGCGGCCGTCCTTCAGGAACTGCGAGGCCAGATGATCCAGCAGGTCCGGGTGCGTCGGCCGTTGTCCGAGCACGCCGAAATCGTCGGGCGTGGGCACGATTCCGCGTCCCATCAGCGAATGCCAGACCCGATTGACGGCGACGCGGGCGGTGAGCGGGTTGTCGGGCGCGTTGATCGCGGCGGCGAGTTCCAGCCGCCCGCTGCCGGACTCGATCGGCATCGGCTCCTCCCCGGCGATCGCCGCGAGGAACCGCCGCGGGACGATCTCCCCCGGGTTCGAGGAGTTCCCGCGGATAAAGATCGGCTGGTCCTCGCCAGTGCCGTCGAGCGCCGCGATCGCCAGTCGGGACCGGAACTGAATCGTTTCCCGCAGCGCGTCGCGTTCCTTCGCCCACTCCTGCACCAAATCGCCGGCCTCGGCCTCCAACGCCCGCTGCGCCTCCACGGCGAACGCCTCCGCCGCGGCCGTCTGACGGTCGAACTGCGCCCGCTGCTTCGGGGAAAGACCCTGCGCGATCAGCGACACTTCGAGTTGGGCACCCTTCGCCGGGGTGAACTCGAGGTGCAGCCGGTGCCCGACGTATCGGCCGAGGTTCAGAACGACCCAGTCGTCGCCGTCGGCGAACTTCTTGATCGTCTCCCCGTGCAACGGCCCGGCGACCATGCGGTGGGAGTCGACGCAGGCCACCACGTGCCCGGCGCCGCGGACGCGGCAGGCGACCGTCCCGTCGGTCAGTTCGAACGTCGGCGTGCGGAGCGTCCGACCGCTGCGCGGCAGGGGGCGGAGTTTGTCCCGATTAAGCGTCGCCGGCTCCGAGACGGACTGCAAACCATTCCAGATCGGATCGCTGATCGCCGCATCCGTCGCGGCGATGCGCAGTGCGGGCCGCCCGTCGACCTCCGCCCAGTAGGGCTCGCCGGCCCGGACCGGTCGCGGGCCGAACATATAGCCGTTCTGTCGATACTCGCCGGCCGGCAGGGCGCCGTAATCCACGAGGATCGCCTCGCGCAGCGCTTCACTCCGCGGCTTCGGCGGGGCGGGGCCGCGGTCGGCCAGCAGGTCCGCGAGGCGGGAACGGTAGCTCGCGTCCGTGGCGGCGATCTGCTCGGCGACGCGGCGGTTGTGCTCCAGCGATTCAAACCGCACCTGCCGATAATCGGCGCCCTGCAGGAACCCGGCGAGGGCATAATAGTCCGCCGTGGAGATCGCATCGAACTTATGATCGTGACAGCGGGCACAGGAGACGGTCATGCCCAAAAAGGTTTTGGACATCACGTCGATCATATTGTCGAACCGGTCCGCCTCGTCCTTGCGGATATCGACCGGCGAATGCACCCAGTCGCCGAGGAACCAAAAACCCGTGCCGAGGATCGATTCGTTAAAGCTGTCGTCCGGGTTCAACCGCGGCTCCGCTAGCAGGTCGCCGGCGAGGTGCTCCCGCACCAATTGATCGTGCGGCACGTCCGCGTTGAGGGCGCGGATGAGATAATCGCGGTACTGATAGGCGTTCGGGGCGTCGCTGTCGTTTTGCTGCCCGCGAGACTCCGCGTACCGCATCAGGTCGAGCCAATGCCGCCCCCAACGCTCGCCGAAGTGCGGGGAGGCGAGCAGTTCGTCGACCAGCGTCGCGGTCGCGTCCGGGGACTTGTCCGCGAGATAGGCGTTCAATTGCTCCGGCGTCGGCGGCAGCCCGGTCAGGTCGAACGACAATCGCCGCAGCAGCGCCGCCCGATCGGCGTCCTCGGCCGGCGCCAGATCGTGCGCTTCCAAGTCCGCGAGGATGAACCGATCGATGTCCGAGCGCGGCCAGGACTCGTCCTCCACGGCGGGCGCCTCCGGGGAGGCGATCGGCTGCCAGGCCCAATGCTCCGCCTTGCGGGCTTCGAGGTCGAACTGCGGGCGGGCGGCGTCTGCGGTCGGGGCGGCTTCCTCGGGCCAGGGGGCGCCCATCGCGACCCAGCGTTCCAGCGTCGCGATCTCCTCGTCCGGCAGCTTGCCGCTGGGCGGCATGTCGTAGGCGTACGATTCGTACCGCACCGCTTCGATCAGCAGGCTGTCGTCCAGTTCGCCGGGAACCAGCGCGGCGCCGGAGTCCCCCCCGGCCAGCAGCGAGGCCCGGCTGTCGACCAGCAGCCCGGCCTGAATCGGATCGGCCTTCGCGCTGTGACAGGAATAGCACCGCTCCGCCAGCAGCGGACGGACCTTCGTCTCGAAGAACTGAAGCTGCTCCGCCGTCGGCGCCCCGGCCCCGGTCGCCGCGTCGTCCGCCGCGACGGCGCCCGGAACGACCGCGCCGTGCCAGGCCGCGGCCGTCAGGAGGCAGAGCAATCGTGCGGTGAGCGACACGCCGAGCCTATGACAGGGGAATCGAGAGGGAAGCGGGGCGATACGGACCCCCGGTACATCGGGAGCGTCGGTGAAAAACGGATCGCGCCAGACATCATCGTAGACGCCGATGGGTCGGGGTCGAGGATAGAGTGCGACGCCCGTTGAACGATTTGCGACACCCCGCAGCGCCTGATGAAGCCCCGTCCCCGCGTCGCGCTATTCGTCGAATCCTCCCGGGCGTACGGCCGAGGACTGCTCCGCGGGGTCGCGGCGTTTGCTCGGACGCGGACGAATTGGACGCTGATCCACCATGAAATGACGCTCGACGCCGAGCTTCCCCCCTGGCTGGGCGGACTGGCGATCAATGGGGCGATCGCGCGGGTGTCGCAGCGGACGATCGACCCGTTACGCGACCTGGGCGTGCCGCTGGTCGACGTGTGGTGCCGGTATTCCCATCGCGGCGTTCCCCAAATCGAAACGGACGACGACGCCGTCGCCCGTCTGGCCTTCGATCATCTACGGGAACGGGGGTTCCGGCGGTTCGCGTTCTGCGGGTACCAGCACGCCCACTATTCCGAGGCGCGGCTGAAGCGGTTCCGGGCGTTGGTCGAAGCGGCCGGCGCCCCGCTCTCCGTCTATCTCGTGCCCAGCCGGCCGACGACGTCGCTGACGGCGGTGGAGCAGTCCGGATTGTTCGATCTGGAGCCGCTCTCACGGTGGCTGCAATCGTTGAAGCCGCCGACGGGCCTGTTCGCCTGCAACGACGTCCGCGGCCAACAGGTGCTCAACGCCTGCGCCGCCGCGGCGATCGCCGTACCGGACGACCTCGGCGTCGTGGGGGTGGACGACGACGACGTGATCTGTCCGCTGTGCGATCCCCCGCTCTCCAGCGTGCGGCCGGATGCGGAGGGCGTCGGCTTCCTCGCCGGGGAAACGCTGTTTGAATTGATGAACGGTCCGGCCGGTTCGCTGCCCGATCGGTCCGGCGGGCCCCCCGTCCGCTACGTCCCCCCCCGGACCGTCACGGAACGCCTCTCGACCCGCGTCGCGGTGGTCGAGGATCGGGAACTCGCCCGGGTGGTTCGCTATATCCGCGACCACGCCTGCGACGGCATCAACGTGAAGGACGTGGCGGCGTTCTCCACGCTGTCCCGGCGACAGCTCGAACGACGGTTCCGGGCGGAACTCGGCCGCACGCCCCACCAGGAGATCACCGCGGCCCAGGTCGCCCGCGTGAAGCAGCTCCTCACGGAGACGACGATGACGCTCGAACAGATCAGCCCGCTCGCGGGATACGAGTATCAGGAGCGGCTTGGAGCCGTCTTCAAACGCGAAACCGGCCTCACCCCCGGCGCCTACCGCCGACAGTCGCAAGGGCGGACCGACCCCTGACGCACGCCCGGCCGGCGGCCCTCAATGCCGCCACGCGGGCGAGGGCTCCGCCAGCAGGCGCCAGCATTCGAGCTGCATCCGCGGGAGGTGGAACGGCCCCTTCCACCAGTTGCCCTTCAGCGAGCTGCTGGGCGTGCCGTCGCGGTGGAGGTAGCCGAACCATTCGCCGTGCTCCGGGTCGGCGAAGCGTTCGTGAGCCCAGTCATGGACGAGGGCGTGCCAGGCGGCGTACTTCGAGTCGCCCGTGAGCGTATAGGCCAGCAGCGTGGCGATGATCGCTTCGTTATGAGGCCACCAGAACTTCATATCGTGCCAGTACTCCTGCACCGGGCGGCCGTCGGTACTGGTGAAGTACAACATGCCGCCGTGCTCGGCGTCCCAGCCGCGTTTCCACGTCCAGTCGAGCATCGTCAGACCGAGCTGCACAAGGGCGTTGTCCCCGCGGCGCCGGCCCTCCTTCATAGTGAACCACGCCCCCTCGATCGCGTGGCCGGGGTTCAACGTGCGGCCGTCAAAGGAATCGATCGGCTCGCCCTCGGGGCTGACCGTCTCCAGTACGCAGCGGAGGTCTGCGTTCACGTGCTTCGTGCGGATCGTCTCGATCGCCTCGTCGATCAGAGCGTCGGCGTCTTCCAACCCGATCGAATCACGCAGTTCGCTCGCGGTGACGATCGTGATCATCGGCCCGCCCAGCCCCGCGGTCGGCCGGGTGTCCGTCCACTTGGGCGAGGGGTCGCGGAAGGTCGTGCCGTGCTCGACGAACCGGCGGAAGGCGGCTTCGGCCTTCGCCGCGTACTCGTCGCGGCCGGTCGCCTGGGCGTACTCCCCGTAGGCGATGGCGGCGAAGCTCTCCGTGAAGGCGTAGCGGCGTTTGCGCAGTGGCCGCCCGTCCCGGGTGACGGCGAACCACATCCGGCCGTCGACCGGGTCGACGGCGTGCCGATCGAGGAACTCGACGCCGTGCCGGGCCAGTTCGAGCCACTCCTCCCGCGGTTCGACCGAGTTATATAACTCGCCCAGCAGCCAGGCGAAGCGGCCCTGCGGCCACAGCGACTTGTCGGTGTCGACGACCGTGCCGTCGCGATCCAGCGAGGTGAGGAATCCGCCGTGCTCCCGATCGACGGCGTGCCGCGTCCAAAAGGGCAGCACGTCGTTCAGCAGCCCGTCGCGGTAGGTCGCGAGGAGTTGGTTGCGGCGGTCGTCGTCCACGGCGGGGCGCTCGGTGCGTGAGAGATTCGGAACGCGGCTCAACCGGCCGCCGGGCGTCCGCGGAGGTCCGTCGTGTGAATGGTCAGGCCGGCGAGGTCGCGGGCGTCGCCCTTCGTCAGCAGGCTCACCCCGTAGCCGATCACGAGGCAGATCATGAACCCGATCGCCGCATAGAGAAACCCGTTCACCTCCGTGGCGAATTGGACGCCCGCGGTGATGACGGTGCCGACGATCAAACCGACGAGGGCGCCGGTCGCATTAGTCCGCGTGGTGAACACGGCCAGAGCGAACAGCCCGCCGAGGCCGCCGCCGAACAGGCCCAGCATCGTCATGAAGAAGTCGAGCAGATATTTGATCTCCACGCTCGCCAGCACCGCCGCGACGCCCGTACCCAGCGCCCCCAGCACGACGGTGAGGAGGCGGGCCAATCGCAGGCGGGCCTTGTCGGTCGTCTTCGGCCGCAGGCGGACGTGGAAGTCGTTGACGATCGCCGTCGCGACGCTGTTCATGCTGCTGTCCAGCGAGGACATCGCCGCGGCGAACACCCCCGCGATCACCAGCCCCGCGACCCCCGCGGGCAGTTGCGACACCACGAACCACGGCACGATCTCATCCGCCGTCTCCGGCAGCGGCAGGCCGGGGAACGTCTCGTAGAACACGAACAACGCCGTCCCGAAGCCGAAGAAGAGCAACGCGGTCGGCGCCGTCATCCAGAAGTTCAACCACACGCTGCGCACCGCCGCCGCTTCGTTCGGCGTCGTCAGGTACCGCTGCACGACGGTCTGGTCGGTGGTGTAGGGCGTGAGCGCCATCACGAACCCGCCGACGACCATGATCCAGAAGGCG
Organism: Alienimonas chondri; assembly: GCF_013036045.1. Lineage (GTDB taxonomy): Bacteria > Planctomycetota > Planctomycetia > Planctomycetales > Planctomycetaceae > Alienimonas > Alienimonas chondri. The sequence goes on along the minus strand of NZ_WTPX01000003.1, from coordinate 16,492 downwards.
TTGCCGCTCAGCCACGGCGGGACGTCGATCCGGCCATCGGCCTCCTCCGCGGGTGTGGGAGTCGGCGGGTCGGCGGGGATCGTCTCGACGATCTGAAACTTGTCCGCGGCGCCGGCCGCCTCGATTAATTCCCCCACGCCCCCGACCCGGCTGGTAATCACCGCCAATGAGATCAGCACGCCGCCGATCAGCACGACCACCTGCACGACGTCCGTCCAGATCACCGCTTCGATGCCGCCCAACACGGTATAAATCGTCGCCAGCACGCCCATCAGCGCCAGACAGACGTAAACGTTCATCCCCGTCACCGCCGCCAGCGCGATCGCCGGCAGATACAACACGACGCCCATCCGACCGATCTGCAACAGGATGAACAGCCCGCTTGCCAGCCAGCGAACGGCGAGATTAAACCGGCGTTCGAGGTACTCGTAGGCCGTCGCCACGCCCGTGCGGCGATAGAACGGCAGATAGAACAGCGCCACCACCGGCAACGCGGCGAGCAGCATCAGGTTCAACGTCATCCGCACCCAGTCGTCCCCGTAGGCGGTCGCGGGGATCGCCATAAAGGTGATCGCCGAGAGCTGCGTGCCGAAGATCGACAGCCCCGCCGCCCACCAGGGAATACGGCGCCCGGCGAGGAAAAAGTCCTCCGTCCCGGACTCCGTGCGCGAACACCGCACGCCGATCCAAACCATCCCCGCGAGATAGGCGATCAGCACCAGCCAGTTCGTCAGTCCGAACGACACCTCGGCGGATTGAGCGTCGGCGGATTGGGCGAGCGGAACAGTCACGGCGCCGGAGTCGATTGAAGCAGGGGCGTGCGGACCCCGGGGCGGACCTCGCCGCTGATGAGGACGGATCGCCCGTTCCAGCGAACCAGCGCCGTCGTGACGACCGGCGTCGGTACGCGACCGACGACGCTCCAAGCGTTTGTGTCGATCTCATAGGCGAGCACTTCCGCGGGAAACGCCGGCCGATCGCGAACCGGCAGGGTGACGTACCGCCCGGTCGATCCGCTGACGAGCAACACCCGATCGCCGTCCCCAATCGCCGAGGCCGCCGCGGCGGGGCGGGGGTTTCCATCGAACAACGCCGCCGGGTCGGCCGGCGGACTGTCTTCACTCGCGACCGTCCAGGCGTTGCGCGATTTATCGAACGTATAGTCCGACGTATCGATAGTCCGCGTCTCGGGCAGCGCCGGCAGATCGGCGAGGCGCTCCCAGCGGTCGGTCGCCGGATCGAACGCGAAGGCGTCGTCGAAGTAACGATATTTTGAGAGATCGTGCTCCCCGTCGGCGTCGCGGGCCCAAGTCGAACCGCTGATGAGATAAATCCGCTCGCCCGTCGCTTCTCCCGTGTCAGCAAGCGGCCCGCGGGCGATGGCGAGCGCCATCTTGTGCCGCGGCGGTCCCGGCCAGACGGGGCGTTCGACCCATCGGCGGTTCTTCGCAGCGAGATCGAGCGACCAGAAGGCCGCTGCATCCAAGGTGCGGCTGTCGTCCCCGCGGGGGTGGCTCGCCGCGACGAACAGCGTGCGGCCGATCCGCCCCGCCGCGTGATAGGAACAGGGCTTCGGCAGCGGCGGCAGGGCGTGCCGTTCAATGCGTGGCGGTTCGTCCCCCGACCCGCCGACGATTCGCAATACCTCCGCCGTGTCCTGCGGGCCGGTCTCCGCCGAGAACGTCTCCCCGCCGAGCACGTACAGCCCGCCGTTCGCCTCGACGCAGGGAGCGTACGCCAGCGGGTACGGCAGCCGCGGCCCCTCGCGAAACGCCCCGTCGCCCGGCCGCAGGAAGAACGTGCGATCGTGCCAGACCTTCGCCCCCGCGGGCCGCTCGCCCTCGGCCCACGGCGGCCCGTGCGGGAAGTTCGCCCCGCCGGCGACGATCAGCGTCTCGTCCTCCCCGGCGCCGACCGATCCCGCGATCGGCCCGCCGAAGCCGAGCGGGTCCGGCAGCGTCTTGAAAGCACGAAACTCGACCGGCCGGTCGTCTAAGCGGCCTACGCCGGGGGCGTCCCCGCCTTGGGCGGGAAACGCGGCGAGCAGCAGGCCGAGCAGCAACGAATGCGTCATTCCAAGTCTTCCGCGGTCAGGACGACGGTGTTTCCGACCGGGCTGGCCGGGTTCTCCAGCGGCGTAATTAGGGCGACGGCGGCGGCGTGAGATCCGCGAGCGTGAAGCGGGCGAAGAGGATTTGTTGATAGCCCGCTCCGTCCTTGCCGGCCTCGAACAACACGCCGTACGCCCCGTCTCCCAGGCGGACCAGATCGCTATAGGCCGCGAATCCCTCATGGATCAGCGGGCCGTCCTGCCAGGAGCGGGCCTCGTCGAACGAACACCGGATTCGTAGATCGCTGCGGCCGGGGCCGGTCGGGCCGTTCTCGTCGGGACCGGAGAAGAGAATGACGTCCGCCGGGCCGCCGTCGAGCGTCGATTCGGCCCGCAGCAGGGCGGATTGAACGACGGGGGTATCGAGCGTGCGCTCGCTCGGTCGATAGAGCGAATAGAGGCCGGTGATCCGCTCCAGCGTGTCCCCGCCGTCCCGGCTGAACGCCTCGCCGCGGGCGCCGGGCGCCGGGCCGTTCTGATCGCGGGTATTGAAGTACAGGCGGCCGTCGTTGAGTTCGACGACGGTTGTTTCATTGGCGTTCAAGCCGTCCTCATAGGTGTCGTCGATCGCGCCGAGCCGCCAGGTGGCGCCGTGGTCGTCGCTGAGGATCGCGTGGGCGCCGTTCGGTCCGCGATCGGCCCCGGAGTCCCCGAGCCGGTGATCGCACGGGACGACGAGCCGGCCGCTGTGGGGGCCGCGGCGGAGTTGAATTCCGTGCACCGGCCCCGTCGCGTACCAGCCCCAGTCCGGTCGTTTGACCGCCGCGGTGATCTCCCGCCTCGGCGCCCAGGTTTCGCCGTGGTCGTCGCTGTAAGTGACGAAGACGCGGGCGTTCTCCAGGGTGAACGGCAGCCAGATGCGGCCGGGATGATCCGGGTCGGCCCGATCGACGACCGGCGCCGGGTTGCCGACGGTTAGCGGTTGGTCCGGACTGTCGGCGTACTTGCGGAAGGCTTCGTCGTCCTGAACGACGGTCAGGCCGGTCCAGGTCTGTCCGCGGTCGATGGAGCGCTTGAGCACCAGATCGATCTCGCTGGCGTCGCCCCCCTGTCGCGCCTCGGCGAAGGCCAGCAGATCCCCGTTGGCGGCTTCGACGATCGCGGGGATCCGAAAGATCGGATAGCCGGATTCGCCGCGTTCAAACACGACCGATTTGGAGAAGTCCGCCGCGGCGGCCGACGGGGCGAACGCCGCGGCAAACGCGACGAGCCAGGCGCCCGCCGCGAGGAGGCGCGAGTTCCTAGGCGGTCTCGGCGGAGCCGGGCGGGCGGCGTTCAGGGCGGACATCGGACTGCTCATGCGAGGTGTCGGGAGCGCGAGATCGCGGCGTCGGGGTCCTAAAGTGGCGTCCGTCAGGGCGTTCAACCAGCGGAGGCCGCGTCGCCCGACCACTCGAAGAAGCCGATCTCTTCGAGTTGCCGGCGGAGGCGTGCTGTGTCGGCCTCAGCAAGCGTCGCTAAAGGACTCCGGCAGGTCCCGACGTCAATGCCCCGCATCTTCAACACGGCTTTCGTCGCGGCATGGAACGGAAAGCCGCTGAGGGTCCGAACCAGCTGCACCGACAGCGCCTGAAGGCGGCGGGCTTCCTCCAGATTCCCGTCCTCGAACGCGTCGATCAGCCGTCGATAAAGCGGCGCCGCGATGTTATAGGTGCTGCCGACCGCCCCCCGGGCGCCCGTCGCCAGCGCTCCGAGCAGCATTTCGTCGCAACCCCAGAGGATGTCGAACCGGCCGTCCTGCTCCGCTCGGCAGGCCTGAAACTCGTGCAGCAGCGGAGCGGTATATTTCAGCCCGGCGAGATTGGGGATGCGCTCGCCGGCCCGCGTCAGAAACTCGACCATATCGAGGTTCACGCCCGTCAGCGCCGGGATGTGATAGTAATAAAAGGGGAGGTCCGGGGCTCCGGCCGCGATCTCCGCGGCGCAATCGACCAGCGCGGCGACGCTGTTCGGCTTGAAGTAGGAGGGCGACGTCGCGGAGACGGCGTCGGCGCCGACCTCCGCCGCATGAGCCGCCAGCGATCGGGCCTCGGCCAGGCTGTTATGGCCCACATGGGCGAGGACCGGCACGCGACCGGCCGCCGCGGCGACGAACGCCGCCGTCGTCGCCCGACGTTCGTCCGCCGTCAGCGACATGCCCTCGCCCGTGCTGCCGCAGACGAACAATCCGGCGACGCCGTCCGCGACCAGCCGGTCGACCAGCGGGGCCGCCGCATCAAGGTACAGCCGCCCGTCCGCCGCGAAGGGCGTGTGGGTCGCGGCGACGAGGCCGGTGATCGAAGCCATGGAGTTCGGTGATTGAAAGCGAGGAGGAAAGCCGCCGTTCCGCCGCGTTGTACCGGATCTGCACGCCGGGAGCCGCCGGGCGGCAACGTCGCTTCGCTCGACGCCGTCAACCCCCGCGCATGTTTTGCCCGTCTGCTGACCGATTCGTCCGGCCGCAGAACCCGTGTTCGTCACAGCCCGACCCAGACGATGCGGAGCTCCTCTGCCAAGCCGATCCCGCCCCCAAGGCCGCAGTCGTCGCAACGGCCTCCCTGAGCGAATCGCCGGCACTGTCGAGGACCGCGACGCAACCAACGGCCATCCGCAGCGGACTCTCCTGCCCCCGCAGACGACGCGACAAAAACAGTGGCCGGGACGGGATTCGAAGCGAGAACGGGGAAGGCTGCGGATGCTGCGAATCCGCGCCGCGTGCTACGGTAGGCGGTGCAGAATCCGGTGCACCGTCCCCCAGTATGAGGCAGCTACTCGCCAGCTATCGTGCGCTCTGTCATCAATGTCGGATGGCTTTCGATGACATGATTGGCCGGAACGGCGGAGTAGGCGGGGCCTCCGAAGCCGGATAACCTGCGATAGGCCCAAGCGTGCTGAACGGAAGGGCCGGCCATGTTCCTTCACTCCAAAACGTTATCTCGCGGTAGGTTACGATGTCTCAAGGAGAGGAATCGATAGAGGGAGGCGGGCTGGTGCTTCTCTTAGAGCCGATGATGGGTGACGCGGGCATTGTCGACTTTCTCAAGCAGGCCGGAAAACCGTACAAGAAGAAGCGACTGAAATCAGGGCCGGCGAACTGGGCGTCGATCGTCGATCTGTTTGACTCCCACGAAGTGACTGCCGTCTCGATGCGGCTCTCTCTCGATGCCTACTTCAACTTCTGCCATCCTGAGTACGAAGATGTCGCAAAACGACTGCTGGATCTCATATCCAGCGTGCCGAACCTTGTGGTCGTGCACGAAGATTTGTTCAGCTGCGGGGAGACCGCTGACCCAGATGATGATTGGGCGGACCTCTATGCGAGAATAACGCCGGAAGTGCGAGATCTGGTGCACCCCTTGTTCTACTTGCGAGGGATGGAACTCGTCACCTACCGAAAAAACGCTGAAGTAACCGTCCTTACGACAGATTTCTTAAGGGAAAGTGACAGTAAACTGCTCTTCCGTACGTACGTCCCTAAGGCACAGCTGTATGCCGAGGAGACCGACCGCGTAATCCGCTTGTTCTGCGACTACCTCTCGAGCGTGGCGGGTGTCTCAGCGAAGTTGGAAGTCAAGCAGACGCCAAGTGGCAGCTTCTACGAAGTTCGCGCTGAACTGGAAGAGGCAGTAGATGTCGAGTCGCACTACAGGAACTTTAGCGATCTGGCAAGCCTGAGTGAGGCGGCGCCGGAAAAGGCGGCGGAGGTGTTGGCTTTGGCAAGCGTCAATTCTGCAAAGGCAAGCCGCCTCGTGGAAAAATATGGCAGAGAGGTTCGGAGGCTTCGGTTAGACATGCAACAAGAGAGAGAACGTCGTTTACTTGCAATCCGGCATCGGCTCGAGCAAGAGCTCGCGGAGGAACAGACTCCCGACGGACGGGAAATTGAGATGCTTGTGGACGATGCTTTCAGGCAGCCTTTCGTGGGTGATCTCGAAAAACTGACGTCTATCGGCAGTGGTGTTCGCAGTATGCCGTTGAGGTCGGCACCGATGGTCAGCAACGAGCGAGCAAGAGAAATCATCTATGATGAGCTCTCTGGGGAAGCGGGCATCGCCGAAGCCGGACAGCAGTTCCGACAGTTAATCGCCCGACAGGGGGGTAAGGAGAGAGAGGCGTTGTTGGTGTCGCTGCGGGAACTTGAAGATGCGGCCTTACCTGCCGGAGATAAGAAGCCGGCTGAACGGAAGCTGAAAACGTTCCTGCTCAGTTCGGCTGGAGTAGTGGGCAAGGCATCAGTCGACCTCCTGAAAGACTATTTAAAGAGTCGACTGGGCTTCTGATCGACTCAGATAGCCCCTCCCGCCTTCGCCGTCGCGTCAGCCCTTCGCCCGATGCAGGGGTGACGCGACGGCGAAGGCGGGAGGGGCGGCGGTCCCCTCTTGTCGAGCCCGAGCCGATGTCCGGCAGGTCCGGCCGGCACGTCGCGACGCACGCGACGGCGCCGGGCAACATTTCGTAGCATGTTGGGGTTCCCTCTCGCCGGCGAGCGAGTACAACCCAGCCGTGCAACGAATCCGTGCCCGACATCTCTCCGGACCCCCGCCTCGCCGACTATGCCGCACGCTGCCTTATCCCGCAGGGGAAGAATCAGGCCGTCCACATCGACCCCGGCACCCGCGTCTACCGGGACAGCGGGGGCGAAGCGACGTTGGCGACCTGGTTCCGCGAAGTGCACGAAGACTTCGGCGGGGAACTGGTCCCCTACGAGTGGGTCGCCGAGTACGTCGGCGTCTCCCGTCCGTCCGTGCACAAGCGGGTCAAACGGGGCGGCCTCACGGTGCTGCTCTACGAGTTGCAGGACACCGTCCGCGGCGCCTTGGGCGGAGAACGCACCCGCACGCGGAGAGAGTTTTCGTACGTCCCACGCACTGAATGCGACGCATGGCGGGACATCCTCATCGCCCGAAGTCTGGAGTAGAACGGAACGAATCTTCGAGGGGGCGATCCGTGGCGTAGCTGGCGGATCGGCGGCGGGCGGGCGGCGCGACGCTCCGCCTCGGCGGAGCGACGCCCGCCCGCCGCCGGATCGACTGGCGACGCTCAGGACGGCAGATCGGTAACTTTACTTTTCGTTTCTTCACCTCCCACGGACGGGATCTGATGACCACCGCCAATAACGACCGCCGCTCCTCCGCCTTCGAGCAGCCCCCGTGCCCCAGTATCACGGGACCTTCTAACCGCCAATCATCACCGCGGAACACTGAACGCGACGCGATGCGGGATGCCCGCCGCCGCCTCGACCGGGACCCCAACCCACACCGAGCCGTCGACTGGTGGGAGACCGGCGGCGTAATTCGCTGGCCCAAAGCGCTGCCGGTAGGCTGGGAGCAATATCGGGCGCTGCGGGCCGTTGCTCGGGAGAAGCGAACGCCGCAAACGATCGCCGAACCCGGCGCGACCTGGCATGTCCACGGGCGGGGGGCCGGGAGCGGCAGGGATTCGCACTGCGAACTGCGGCTGGAAACCGGACCGGGCGGGGACTCGATCGTCCTGCACCTCGACCCGCGTCCGTCGACCGATCGAACGCTTTATAACTTTCGTCGCCGGATCACCGGGGATGCCTGCGTCGTCTACGGTCTGCGGTCTGCTCTCTCGGTGCAGAACCACGTCATCGAGAAGCTCGGCGGCGAGGTGGTGGACGAGTGGGTGAAGCGGGTGGACCTCTGCGGCGATTTCTACTGCCGCGACATGCACCGCGACGTGCTGGTCCCCTACGACGCGGGCCGGTTCGTCAGTTCCGCGAAGAAGCATGTGCGGTTTACGGAAGGGAACGCCCCGACCGGGCTGAAGGTGGGGAGCGGCAAGCGGCTGCTGCTGACGATTTATGACAAGCTGCGGGAGCTGTCGTCCAAGTCCTACGGCTATCGCCAATGCATGCTGCGGGACCGCTGGCATGAGCACGAACTTACGGACTTGGAAGACCTCGGCCCGGCGGTCCGGGTCGAGTATCGGCTGATGGGGGCGTGGCTGGCCGATCACGGCTACCGCACGGCCCTCGACGTTCTCGACAACCTGCCGAACATCGCCCGCAAGATCAGCGGCGGTGATGACGGCAGAACCTTCTTCATGCTGACGGATGGGGTGCCAGACAAGGCCAACGGGCACCAGTCGAGAGCGGCGCCGTCCGACTTCTGGCGGCTCGTGCAGGACACCTTCGGTGGCTGGGACGAACGCACCGCCTTCGCCTCGGTGAAGCCGGTAGACCGCTCCCTGATTCGGCCGGAGAAAGCCGCCCAAACGATGATGAGCTACGCCGCCGGGATCGCCGTGGACTGTGGGGCACCGGTCGGCACCGTTCCCGAACTGCTGGCGTTCATCTCCGCGAACGCCGCGAAGCTCGGACAGAAGGATGCCGGCGTACGAAAGCTGATGGAAAAGCATCGCCGGAAGCGCGGCCTGCCTGCCGCCTGACCCCTCGCGCCGGCCCCCCGGTCGCGCTAACCTCTCCCCCCGAAGCCCATGCCGCCCGTTATGACTCCGACCGCCGCACTTCTCACCCGCCGGCAGGCCGCCGGGTGGTTGACCATCTCCGAGCGGAAGCTGCTCGATCTGACCGCCCCCAAGGGGCCGATTCCCGTTCTGCGGGACGGCCGCTGGGTGCGGTACGACCCCCGCGACCTCGACCGATATGTGCAGGCGGCGAAGTGTCGACAGGCCGTGCCGGCCACCTGCGATCCCTCCACCACGACTGGAGCCTGACCCTTGGCCAGCATCAGCCACGATCGCAAGAACGGCCGTCGCACGATTCAGTTCGTCGGCGGCGACGGCAAACGGCGGAGCCTGCGGCTCGGCAAGGTGACGAAGAAGCAGGCGGAAGGTTTGCGGCTGCGGGTCGAACGTCTCGTCGCCGCTAAGCGGAGCGGGGCGCTGCTCGACGCGGAGACGGCCGATTGGGCGGAGACGCTGGACGCGACGATGCACGACAAGCTCGCCGCGGTCGGTCTCTTGAAGAAGCGGGAGGACGCCCGGCTCGGTCCGTTTATCGATAGCTATATGGAATCGCGGACGGACGCGAAGCCGCCGACGCTCCGGCAGCTCCGCCACGCGAAGGATCATCTGGTGGACTGCTTCGGGGCGGAGAAGCCGCTGCGGGAACTGACGGAGGCCGACGCGGAGACCTTCCGGCGCCACCTCTCCGGCCTCGGCTACGCGGACGCGACCATCCGTCGCCGGTGCGGCCGGGCGAAGCAATTCCTGACGGCGGCGGTAAAACGGCGACTGCTCCGGGTTAATCCGTTCGCGGACCTGAAAAGCAGCGATCGTGGGAACCCGGATCGAATGCACTTTATCGACCGCGAGACGACCGCCCGCGTCCTCGCCGGCCTGCCGTCGGCGGAGTGGCGGCTGATCTTCGCCCTCTCTCGCTTCGGCGGCCTACGCTGCCCCTCGGAACACCTTCGGCTGCGGTGGGAACACATCGACTGGGCCGCCGGCAGGATGACGGTGCACAGCCCGAAGACGGAACACCTCGCCGGGAAGGGGAAGCGGACACTGCCGATCTTCCCCGAGCTGCGGCCGTACCTCGAAGCGGTCCACGCGGAAGCCGGCTCCCCAACGGTCGGGAACGTCCTCGTTCATCGCCGCGGGACGAACGCGAACCTCCGCACGGGCCTGCTGCGATACATGAAGCGGGCCGGCGTGGAGCGGTGGCCGCGGCTGTTCCACAACCTGCGGGCCAGCCGGCAGACGGAGTTGGCCGAGACGTTCCCCGGTCATGTCGTCTGCGCTTGGATCGGGAACTCGCCGGCCGTCGCCGCCGAGCACTACCTGCAAGTGACGGAGGCACATTACGCAAAGGGCGCAGCGGGTCCGGCAGACGATCGAAAAGGCGGTGCAGAAAGCGGTGCAGCGCCCGGCCGCGGCGAGTCGCACCGAACGGCGCCGAATGACGCAAACCCCTACAAACAAGGCACCAGCGCGGCCTCGCGCGCCAACGTGCCGCCCGGCGCGTCTACTATCAATGGCCGGGACGGGATTCGAACCCGTACGGACCTTCCGGTCCGGCGGATTTTAAGTCCGCTGCGTCTGCCATTCCGCCACCCGGCCGGGGGACGTGCTGTTGACGACCTCGCCGTCAGTGTCGCCCGTCGTCCCGCGGGCGGCAAGCGGGGCGTCGCGACGGGGACCACGTGCCGTCGCCGAGACCGGCGCGGCGACTTCCGGGAACCGGCTCCGGTCGCTCAGAGTCGGTCGTACGGCAGCTGAAACGGCTGGTCGAGCAGGCTCAAATCGCCTGTCTCGAAACCCCTGCGAAACCAACGCACCCGCTGCTCGCTGGTGCCGTGGGTGAATCCGTCCGGGTTCACGCTGCCGGTCGCTTGGCGCTGCAACGTGTCGTCGCCGATCTTCGAGGCCGCGTTCAACGCCTCTTCAATATCTCCTTCCTCTAAAAACCGCTTCTCCTTTTGGCCGTGGTGCGCCCAGACGCCGGCGAGGAAGTCCGCCTGGAGTTCCAGCCGCACGCTCGCGCGGTTGATTTCTAATTCGTTTCCGCCCCGCCGCACGGCGTTGACGCGGTCGCTATAGCCGAGCAGGTTCTGCACATGATGGCCCACCTCGTGCGCGACGACGTAGGCGGCGGCGAAATCGCCCGGGGCGCCGAGTTGACGTTTTAATTGCGTGAAGAAACTCGGGTCGATATAAACCTGTCGATCGGCCGGGCAATAAAAGGGACCGACGCCGCTGCTCGCGCGGCCGCAGCCGCTGTCGACGGCGCCGGTGAACATCACCAGCGTCGTGTCCTGATAAGGGCGGGGGTAATGTTGCTCGAACTGAGCCCGCCAGACGTCCTCCGTGTCCGCGAGGACGACTTCGAGAAAGTCCTTGGCTTCGTCATCTTCGCTCGCCGGACGATTCGCGGCCGGGGGGCCGCCGGCCTGTTGCTGCATCTGGGCGACCTGCCCGATATCGCCGCCCAGCAGCCAGAACAGGCCGATAATCAACAGCGTGCCGATCCCCCCGCCGCCCAGGGCCAAGCCCTTGGCCGGGACGCCGCGGCGGTCCTCCACATTGCTGCTCTCGCGGCGACCTCTCCACTGCATCTCGGGCTCGTTTCGACGGGGGGGCGAAGACTGAATGAGGCACGGTAGCGAGCCGAACGAGCCGCGTCCTCGGGGACGTCCCGGTCGGGCAGGGGAAGATACCGCCCGTCGACAGTTCTCAGGCGGCCTCCCGGTCTGCCTCCCCCGGTCCGCTGGCGGGGGGAACGGATCGGCGGGTACGCTTTCGATCGCTTGTCCCTCCTTCCCATTCGCTCCCGCCGATGATCGCCGCTCCGCTGCCCGCCGCATTGTTACTCGCCCTGTTGCCCGCCGCCGGGCCGGCGCCGGACCACCAGGAAGAGGGCGCCGTCCCGGAAGGAAAAGTCACGGACGGCGTCTTCGCTGATTCGAAGATTTATCCCGGCACGCTGCGGGCCTATAGCGTGTACGTTCCGGCCCAGTACGACCCGAAGACGCCCGCCGCGTTGATGGTCTTTCAGGACGGCCACAACTTCGTGCGGAAGGACGGCCCGTTCAACGTCCCCGGGACGTTCGATCGGCTGATCGCCTCCGGCAAGATGCCGCCGACGATCGCGGTGATGGTCGATCCGGGCTTCTCCGCCTCCCAGGTGAAGAACGAACTGGGCGGCAAGGCGCCGGAGGGCCGCGGATGGCAGGTGAAGGTCGACGGCAAAACGTTGAAGCCGGGCAACCGCAGCATCGAATACGACACCGTCACCGACGCCTACGTCAATTACCTCAACGACGAATTATTGCCCGTCGCATTGAAGGGGCTGAACGTCTCCGAAGACCCGGCGCTACGGGCGATCTGCGGGAACAGCAGCGGCGGAATCTGCGCCTTCAGCGCCGCGTGGTTCACCGCCGGACAGCCGAAGGGGTTCGGGAAAGTCAGTTCGCATATCGGGTCGTTCACCGGCATCCGCGGCGGTCGCGGGACCGGCGTTCCCGGCGGCCACGAGTACCCGGTGATGATCCGCAAGAACGAGCCGAAGCCGATTCGCGTGGCGTTGCAGGACGGCTCCGGCGACCTGTCCAACGACCATGGCGACTGGTGGCTGGCGAACCAACAGATGGCCAGCGCCTTGGAATATAAAGGCTACGACTACAAGACCTGGTGGGGCGAGGGCGGCCACAACAGCGAATCCGCCAGCGACGGCTTCGAAGATCGCCTCGTCTGGCTGTGGCGTGGCTGGAAGGACGCTGCGGCGAACTGATCGACGTCCGAACGGGACCGCGACGCCCGCTCCCGGGCGTCCGGTTCGGCGCCGAAGGGCGGACGCGAACGCGTCCCGGCGGAGCGTGATGCGTCCCCACGGCCCGACGTTGCGAAGGTTCGACCTCCGAGGTCGTCCTGGGGCCGCGTTCTGGGCGAAGGCAAGGATAGCGGGGCGATCGGGCGGGCGCCGGGATGGTTCCTCGCCCTTCGGCAGCAGCCGTTTCGTTCGATCTTTCGGCTTGGAGGAGGCTTGGGGAATGTGAGGGGACCGCTGATGCGATCGTCTCGCCGACCGGCTATGATCGGAGAAGGCTGATTCCAGCCGGTTCCCATCCCGGGGTCCTCTTCACTTTACGAGGTCGTCATGCGATTTCCTGTTTCCGCTCCGCCGAAGCCGTCGCGCCGCGGCTTTACACTCATCGAACTGCTGGTGGTGATCGCGATTATTGCGATCCTGGTCAGCCTGCTGTTGCCTGCCGTTCAGCAGGCCCGCGAGGCCGCCCGCCGCGGCCAATGTCAGAACAACCTCAAGCAGATCGGCTTGGCGGCGCATAATTACCACAGTACCTATAAAGTATTCCCGATCGCTTGCGGCGGCACAGGCTTCGGAAAAAACGGCCACAACGGCAAGACCACGGCCAACAGCAACCGGGCCGCGTTGAGTTCGTTCGTGGCGATGACGCCGTACCTGGATCAAACGGCGCTGTGGAACGAGATCTCCAAGCCGTACAACAAGGGGCCGAACTATCCCCCGATGGGTCCGGCTCCCTGGCAGACGAACTACGACCCCTGGATCACGCAGATCGCGTTTCTGCTGTGTCCGTCGGACGGTACGCGAGTCACGGACCTCGCGGACTCCAACTACGGCATGAACTGGGGCGACAACGGCAACGGCAACACGACCAACGGCGGAAATAACCCGCCGTTGAACCAGTCACAGGGAACCGGAGGAGAAAGCGGCGAGCAGACCGGACCCAACTACACGGGCATGACCCGCGGCATGGCGGTTCGCGGGCAGTCTCTCGGCATGCGGGACGTTCGCGACGGAACCACCACCACGATCCTGTACGGGGAATTCGTTCGCGGCGACAAAACCCGTCGGTATAAGGGGAACGTCGCCTGGGATCTCGGTCCGGAGATCTACACCAATCCCGGCGCGAACTGCACCGATGCCGTCGCCGACCCGAACGAACCGGGTTACTACGCCCCGTCCATCGCGATGATGCATGACCGGAACTCGCAGTGGGTCCGCGGCAGCCGGTGGGCGCAGGGCGCCACCTGCCACACGGGGTTTAATACGATTACGCCCCCCAACGGCCCCAGCTGCAAAAACCCAATCTACGACGGGTCGCCCGGCGGGATCTTCTCCGCGACCAGCAACCACTCCGGCGGCGTGCAGGTCGTCCTGACCGACGGCTCCGTTCACTTTATCTCGGAGACGATCGACGTCGGGAATCAGAACGCAGCCATGGTCACCAGCGGCCGCAGCCCTTACGGGATCTGGGGAGCGCTGGGAACCCGCAATGCGGGCGAGACGGTCACCAACGGGTTCTGATCGCTACGCCGCCCGTCGATCGGTGGGATTCAGCCGCAAGCAACCGCCCCCGATCGCCAGCGCGATCGGGGGCGGTTGTGTTTCAGCGGGAGGCTTCCGCGGAACGCCGGCGAGCGCCGGCCCGCGGGGCAGACGCCGACTACGGCGCTCAGCTCTCCACTGCGATCAATAGTCCTCGGGGAGCGGATCAAGTTCTTCGGACTGCTCCACCGGGCCTTCGACAGTTTCATCGCAGCCGGTCAACGAGGTGAGGCCCGCCGTGAGGGCTGCGATCAAGGTCAATGTCGTCGCGAAACGTCGTGCGAGCGAGACCTGGTCGGCCATGGGAGAATGCTGAGCGATCATGGAGGATCTTCGGTGAGGGGAGAACGACTCGCGGGGGGCCGCCACGGTCCGGGACCGCCGGCGCCCACGTCGGGCGAACCCGACGGGGTCCGAACGGTCCCGGCTTGAGCGACGCCGCGGCGCGTCGGAGCGCGCATCCTCGCATGATATCCGATTCACGCTCTCCGATTCACGCTTTCCGATCCCAGAACCGCAGGGCGCGGCACTGTTTGACAAAGGCGTCGCAGTCGGACGCCGACTTCAATTCGACGCAGCCGCCGTCGAGATCGTCCGGCACCACGCCGGCTTTGCCCAACAGGGGCGTGGCGGCTTTGACGTGGGCGATGAACTTCTTGTGGGCGAAGGCGTCCGCGACGAAGTCGCGGGCGGGCGGCATCGTTTTCAGTTCCACCGCCCCGTCCGCCGACGGCAGCAGGGCGACGGCGTCGTAGAGGACGGAGGGACCGCCGTCGATTTTCTCGTCGGCGTCGTGGTGTTTGCCGGCGCTGTCCGTCACGCCGCCGACGTGCGGGGCGATCAACTCCAGCATCGCGCCCTCCGCTTTGCAGGCCTTCATCAGGCCGGCCAGCAAGTCGGCGTCGACGCCGTCGGTCACCAGCGCCCCGACCTTCCGACCTTTAAAGCTGGCCGGGCCGTTCTTGATAATACTGAGCGCGTCCGACGGCTTGAGATCCTGCCGGGTCGGCTTCGCGGCGTCGGCGGGGGCGGGCATCTCCTCCAGCCGCAATTGTTCGCCGACGGTCCGGGCGAGATCCGCGTCGACGTTCAACAGATGGGAGACCATCCGCTTGCGAATCGCCGGCGTCTGCACCTTGCTCAGCTCAAAGGTAAAGGCGTCGGCGATGTGCGTCTGCTCCTCGGGCGTCTGGCTGATATAGAACTGCCGGGCCTGACTGTAATGGTCGGCGAAGGTCTCGCTGCGGACGCGGACCTTGGGGCCGCTCTCCTCGACCGGGAGGGATTGATAACCGGTCTCCGGGTTTTCTTTCGGGTTGTGCTCCGGCCCCCAGCTATTCGGTTCGTAGTTCGCCCGGCCGACGGGGTTGTGCATCGCCATATGCCCGTCCTGTTGGAAGTGGTGGAACGGGCACTTCGGGGCGTTCACGGGGATATGGGTGAAGTTCGGCC
Source organism: Alienimonas chondri (assembly GCF_013036045.1). GTDB lineage: Bacteria > Planctomycetota > Planctomycetia > Planctomycetales > Planctomycetaceae > Alienimonas > Alienimonas chondri. The sequence goes on along the minus strand of NZ_WTPX01000003.1, from coordinate 1,157 downwards.
CGCCCAAACGCTTCGTCTGCGTATCGAGGTAGCTGAAGTTCCGGCCCTGCAACAGCGGATCGTTCGTGAAGTCGATCCCCGGCACGACGTTCTGCGTGCAGAAGGCGACCTGTTCCGTCTCGGCGAAGAAATTATCGACGCGCTCGTTCAAGACCATCTTGCCGACGGGCTTCACCGGAACCAGTTCCTCCGGGATCAGCTTCGTGGCGTCCAGCACGTCGAAGCCGTACTCCTTGATCCAACGGTCGGCGTCCTCTTCGGAGAAGGTTTGCAGGCCGAGTTCCCATTCGGGGTAGTCGCCGCTTTCGTCGCCCGCTTCGATCGCTCCCCAGAGGTCGCGGCGGTGGAAATCCGGGTCGGCGCCGTTGATCTTCAACGCCTCGTTCCACACCACCGATTGCAGTCCCTGCTTCGGCTTCCAATGGAACTTCACGAAGGTCGATTTCCCCTTCGCGTTCACCAGGCGGAAGGTGTGCACGCCGAAGCCCTCCATAAAGCGGAAGGAACGCGGGATCGCCCGGTCGGACATGATCCACATCGCCATGTGGGTCGCTTCCGGCATCAGGGACATAAAGTCCCAGAAGTTGTCGTGGGCGGTTTGAGCCTGCGGGAAGGCCCGGTCCGGCTCCGGCTTGGCGGAGTGAATCAGGTCCGGGAACTTCACCGCGTCCTGAATAAAGAACACGGGGATGTTGTTCCCCACGAGATCCCAGTTCCCCGCACGGGTATAAAACTTCACCGCAAAGCCGCGGACGTCTCGGGCGAGGTCGGCGCTGCCCTTATTGCCCGCGACGGTGGAGAACCGCGTGAACACCGGCGTCTTCAGCCCCGCTTCGCTGAACGGGTCCGCCGCGGTGAGATCCGTCAGCGGCTTGTAGTTCTCGAAGTAACCCCGGGCGCCGTAGCCGCGGGCGTGCACGACGCGCTCGGGGATCCGTTCATGATCGAAGTGGAAGATCTTCTCGCGGAGCTGAAAGTCCTCCAAAGCCACCGGCCCGCGGGGGCCGCCGACTTTCAGGGAGTTCTGATCGTCCGCGACCGCGACGCCCTGGGCCGTGGTCAACGTTTCGTGTCCCTCGCCCGCTGTTTGATGCGTCTCGCCGCCCGGTGCGGAGGGGACCGTGTCTTCCGCGAAGGTGCGATCCGTGGTTTCGGGG
>NZ_WTPX01000299.1 GCF_013036045.1 Alienimonas chondri | reverse complement strand
ACCCCCGACCCCTCTCCCCCAAAAGGAGGCGAGGGGAGACGGCGGTCGCATTCCACGACCGTCAGCCCCAGCCGAAGACGTTGTGCTCGAAGATGTCGAGGTAGATCACCGTCAGCATCAACAGCACGATCATCGCCAGCCCGATGTAGGCGGCGCCGATCACGAGGTTCTCGCTGGGCTTCTTGCGGGTGACCGCTTCCCAGATCAGCCAAACCATGTGGCCGCCGTCCAGCACGGGGATCGGCAGGAAGTTCAGCACGGCCAGGTTCACGCTGAGGAAGCCCAGGAACGCCAGGAACTGGGCGGGGCCGTTGTCGGCGATCCGCATCCCCTCGGAGATGATCCCCGGCGGGCCGCGGAGGTTTTTGATGCTCAGTCGGCCGGTCAGCAGGCTGCCGAGCGTCAGGTACATCTGCTCGACGACCGTCCGCGTCTCCTTGAGGCCGTCGCCGAGGGCGTCGGCGGCGGAGTCGCTTTTGCGCTCGATCTGATCCAACTGCAGGCGGAACCCGCGGGTCGGGAAGAACCAATCGTCCGCGGGCGTCGGCTTCAACGTGACGGTGATCGGCTTCGGTTCGCCCGCGCGTTCGACGGTCAGTTGAATCGTGTCGGTCGGCAGTTCCTGGGCGAGGGTGAAGACGTAGGCGAACGGGTTCCAAGCTTTGGAGTCCGCGTTCTCGAAGGGGATTTTGATCGGCTCATGGGCCGGCTTCGCCTCGCCGGTCGCCTTCGGAGCGGTGAAGGTCGCGGAGACGATCTTGTCGTTGGCCTTCAGGCCCGCCTCGGCGGCGGGGCCGTCCGGGGTGACGTCGGTCAGCACGGGGTTCAGGAAGAACGCGACGCCCAGCGCCGGCACGTCCAATGGCTCGGAACCGCTGGAGGGGCGGGAGACCCAGCCGGGCTTCGCCTCGGGGATGATCGTCAGCGGCACGACCTGCGGCCCGCCGCCCTCGCCGGTTCGCACAATCTCGATCTCCACCGGCTCGCCGGCCCGCTCGAAGAGGAGGTTCGGCAATCGCAGCGGGTCGATCTCTGGGCCGATCTCCCGTCCGTCCACCTTGAGCAGTTCGTCGCCGACCCGCAGACCGGCGGCTTCGGCGGGGGAACCGGCTTGAATCGCAGCGATCGGCTGAGCGGTGACCCGCAGACCGAACGTGCGGACGGCCATCGGACCGACCGTCACGGTGAACTCTTCGGGGTCGGCGTCGGGGTCGTCGGCGTTCGGCCGCCGCACGGTGAACTCGATCGGCCGATCGACGTACGGACCGACGACGTTGAGGTAGTCCTTAAACTGCTCCAACGGCATGGGGTTCGTCGGGAGAGCCGCGTCGGCGTCGAGATCGGCGTCGGCGTCCGGTTCCGCGTCCGCGTCGCTTTGCTCGGGGAGGACGCGGGCGGCGATCAGCACGTCGCCGGTCTGGAGCTTGTCGCCGACGGCCTCAGCCGGGGTGCCGACGCCGACCACGGAGGCGTCGTCCTTGGAGACCGCCCCCATCGTCAGCCCGAGCGTCGGAGCGAGGCCGGCGGTGCGGCGGGTGCCGGAGTCGTCCGGGATCAGTTCGACCTCCAAACGCGTGCCGTCCGCCCGATAGCCGGACATCGGCAACGTGTCGCCCCGGGACAGCGCGGTGGCCAGCCCGAGGTCCGTGAAGGTCCGGACGCTGCTGTCGTTGACCCGCGTCAGTTTGTCGCCGCTCTCCACGCCCGCGGTCCACGCCGGCCCGCCGGTCGTCACCCGGCCGATGATCGACGGCGAGGCGTACAGTCCCATCCACAGCGCGATCGCGAAGAACAGCACCGCGGTGAGGAGGTTCATGATCACCCCGGCGCTGATGATCGCCATCCGCTGCCAGACCGGCTTAGCGCTGTAGCTGCGGGGATCTTCGGCGATCTCGTCGCTGGTCAGCTGGGACGGGTCGATGTCGTCCTGGCCCAGCATTTTGACGTACCCGCCCAGCGGGAACGCGGAGAGGGCGTACTCCGTCTCGCCGCGGGTCTTCGACAACAGCACCGGGCCGAAGCCGATGCTGAATCGCTCCACCTTCACGCCGCACCATTTGGCGACCGCGAAGTGCCCCAGTTCGTGGAAGAAGATGACGAGCCCCAATCCCAGGGCGACCCACAACAGGCTGAGCGACTTGGCGACCAGCTCGCTGAGCGAGAACGCCAGCGGCGGGATCGCGTCGGCGAACGGCGACGCGGTCGCGGCGAGGGGGAACAGGGTGTCCGTCACGATCGGTCCGGTCCGTGGGCGCCGCCGCGGGGAGGGGGCCGGTCGTAACGGACCGGGGG
>NZ_WTPX01000298.1 GCF_013036045.1 Alienimonas chondri | reverse complement strand
CCCCGACGCCCCGCCCCCGGATCCGATGTCGACGACCGACTTCATCGCGCAACTCACCGGGAGCCAAAGTCGGCTGTACGCTTATATCCTGTCGCTGGCGTTGGACCCGACCGAGGCGGAAGACGTGCTTCAGCAGACGAACACGGTCCTCTGGGAGAAGGCCGATCAGTACGAGCCGGGCACGAACTTCATCGCGTGGTCGTTCCGCGTGGCGTATTACGAGGTGCTCGCCAGTCGGAAGAAGCGTCAGCGGGAGAAACTGGTCTTCGACGACGCCCTGTTGGGGGATCTCGCCGCCCGGGCGGAGCGGCTCGACGAACGGTATCCGGAGCGGCAGAAGCGGTTGCGCGCCTGCCTGGAGAAGCTGAACGATCGGCAGCGGACCTTCGTGGGGCTTCGCTACGGAACGGAGCGTTCGCTGGAACAGATCGCCGACGACGCCGACCTCACCGTCAATGCGTTAAAACAGTTGCTGTTCCGCGCCCGCTCCTCCCTCATTCGGTGCGTGAACGCCGGCCCCGCGATCGAAGGGCTCTCATGACCGACGACCGTCGTCCCCCCTCCAGCGACGAACCGGCCGGCCCCGCCGACCCGGCCCCGCTCGACCCGAGCCGCGACGATCTGCGCCGGCTCGAGCGGGAACTCGTCGACTTGCTGGAAGCGCAGTTCAACGGCCCCGCGGACGACGCCCGCATGCGTCGAATCGCGGCCCTGCTGAAGCGCGCGCCGGACCTGCGAGACGTCTATACGGAGTACTGCCAATTGCACGCCATGCTCGCCTGGGAGCACGGCACGCTGGAGCGGACGCCCTTTGAAGCGACGCCCGCCGATGCGGACGCGATCGGCCCGATCGCGATCGTGCGCCGCATCGAACGTTGGCGGGCCCTCGCTCTCGTCGCGTCGCTGCTGTTGGCCTGCTCGCTGGTCTGGTCGATCTCTCAGGAGTTCCGCAGGCCGGCCGAAGCGGTCGCCGGCCCCCCGGCGGCGCCGAGTTCCGTCGCCGCCACGGCCCTCGGCCCGGCCGTGGGTCAGATCGAAAGCAGCCGCGGCGCGGAGCTGTTCGGCGGCGGCGACGCGGTCCCCTCCCTGCCCGGGAATGCGATTCGAATCGGCGGATACCGGCTCTCCCGGGGCTTTATGCAGTTGGCGTTGCCCCAGGGCGTCCGGGTCACGATCGCCTCCCCCGCGAGCTTCCGCGTCGATTCCGGTCGCCGATTGTATCTGGAAACCGGTCGCCTCTCCGCGGTCGTGCCGGAGAGCGGCGTCGGGTTCGCCGTGGAGACCCCCACGATCGATCTCGTGGATTACGGAACCGAGTTCGCCGTCGACGTCTCCACGGATCGGACCAGTGAAATCCATGTGTTCGACGGCGTCGTGGAAGTGGACGCGAAAGGCGCCCCCGCCGGTATGCCCGGGGTTCGCCTCACCTCCGAACAGGCGACCCGCGTCCCCGGCTCCTCCCGCATTCCGGAGGGCATCGACATCGACCACGACCGCTTCGTTCGCCGCCTGGACGAAACGACGGGCCTCGACACGGCGTACATGAAGCTGATCGAACGATTGAAGCCGGAGACGCTGCTCGGCATGGCCCCGTCGCCGAACGGCGCCACGTTGGAAGACCGCGGATCGAACCGCACGGACGCCCGCGTGATCTCCGGGACGATGTCCGCTCCACCCTTCAAACCGGGTCGGGTCGGCGGGGCGCTGGATCTGGGCGGTCCCGGGACGAACGCCTACGCGATCCTCCCCGACTACCGACCGGCGCCGTCCGCGGCGTTGACCGTCTGCGCCTGGGTGAAGGCGGACGCCCGCCCGCGGTGGGCGGCGATCGCGAAGCATTGGGACGTCGAGTTCTCGGAAGACCGAACCCGCTATCTTCGCTCCGGCGGACAGTTTCACTTCGGTCTGCACGAGGACGACGGCGACCTCGAAGTGCAGGTCCGGGACCGGGCGGGCGAGGTCGTCGGCATCCGCGAGGGCACGCGGTTGCCCATCGGCGTCTGGCAACACGTCGCCTTCGTCGTGGACGGCGACCGACTGCGGCTGTATCGAAACGGCGTGGAGGCGGCCTCGACGGAGTGCGACGGACTGGCGATCGACGGCCCGCCGCACGTGGGCATCGGCGCGAAGCTGCAGGCCGACGCCCCCTACCCGGACGAATACAACCCCGGATATTGGCACGGCCGCATCGACGAGTTGTCGATTTTCCACGCGGCGCTGTCGGCGGAAGAGATCGCCGCGTTGTACGCCGCCCCCCTCGTCGACATCCTGCCCCCCGTCGACATCCTGCCGCCCCTTGAC
>NZ_WTPX01000297.1 GCF_013036045.1 Alienimonas chondri | reverse complement strand
CCGCGGACCTGCCGGCGGCGCTCGAAGCGGGCCTCGCGGCGCTCTCCGGGATGAGCCACGCCGACCGCGAACTGATCGTCGTCAGCGATCTGCAAACCGGCGCCCTCCCCGCGGATGCCGCCGACGCCTTCCGCCGCGGCGTGGACGACCTCGATCTCCCGCCCGCCCTCACCCTGCTGCCGGTCGGCGAGGGATCGGGGAACGCCCTCGAAAACGTCTCCGTCGAGCAGATCGAATCGCCGGCCCGGCCGGTGGGCGTGGGCCGGCCCGTGCGGCTGCGGGCCACGCTGCGGAACCATGCGACGACCGATCGCACGGTGCGAGCCGTGTTAAGCGTCGACGGCGCCGAGGCCGGCGTGCAGTCGGTCGTGGTGCCGGCCGGCGGTACGGTCGGGGCGTTGTTCGTGCACCCCTTCGACGCCCCCGGCACGCACGCCGTCGCCGTCACCGCGACGCCCGGCGACGCCCTCCCCGCGGACGACGTCGGCCGCACCGCCGTCCGCGTGCTCGGCCGACTGCCCGTGCTGCTGGTGGACGGCGCCCCGTCGAACAGGCCGCTCGCGGGAGAGACCGATTTCCTCTCCATCGCCCTCACCCCGCTGTCGTTCGGCGCCGCCAATCTGGAAGGAGGGAAAGCCGCGGACCTGATCGAAACAAGTACCCTCGCCCCCAGCGAACTGACCGCCGAAGCGCTCGCCGAGGCCCGTCTGGTCGTGCTGGCGAACGTCGATCGGCTGACGGACGACGCGCTGACCGCCCTGACGGAGTTCGTCCAGACCGGCGGTTCGCTACTGATCGCCGCCGGCGACAAAGTCGATCTGCGTTGGCACCGCGATCGGCTCTTCAACGACGGCGCCGGCTTGCTGCCGCGGGCGTGGACCGGCGTGGCGGGCGGCGACGACGCGGCGTCCCGCGTGCTGGCGGAGCGGTTCGATCACCCGGCGCTCGAACCCTTCAACGACCCGGCCAACGGCGATCTTACCACGGCCCCCGTGCGTCGCTGGATGACGGTGGAACAACCCAAGCAGGACGCCGACGACGCTTCGGAGCAGAACGGCGGCCGCGTGGTCGCCCGGTTGGACACCGCGGACCCGCTGCTGATCGTCAAGCCGTTCGGTCGCGGCACGGTGGTGCAGATGACGACCGCGGTGGATGCGGACTGGTCCGATCTGCCGCTGCGGCCGTCGTTCGTGCCGCTGATGCAGGGGCTCGCCGCGACGCTGGCGACCCGCCCGGCGCCGCCCGCGACGCTCGTTCCGGGCGAACCGGCCATCGCCTCCGTGCCCGCCGCGGTGGAAGCCGTCGCCGCCGTCGCCCCGGACGGGCGTCGCTCCTCCGTCACCGCCGTTGAGTCGAGCGAGGAAGAAGTCGATGAGGGCGACGGCGCCCCGGTCGTGCGGCTCGCCCGCTACGAAAACACCCGCCTGCCCGGCTTCTATGAACTCTCCTGGCCGAGCGCCGGTCCCGACGACCCGGCGATCGCTCGCTTCGCCGTCTCCGCCGACCCGCGGGAGTCGGTCCCCGGCACGCTGAGCGAAGCGGAAGGCGCCGCGCTCGCGGAGCGCCTCGGCGCGACGATCGTCACCTCCGCCGCGGAGTACCGCGCCCGGGACGATCGCCGCCGGCACGGCAGCGAACTCTGGCGCTGGGTCCTCGCCGGGCTGCTGGCGGCGCTGTTCCTCGAATTGATTCTTCAACAGCGGTTCAGCATGGTGCCGGGCGGCAGGTCGCTCGGCGCCGGAACGCCGGACGCCGCGGCGGGGGGGACGCGATGAGCCTGTTTGCTCCGAGAACCTTGCTCGCCCAGACGACGGACGGCCCGGAGATCGGCGGGACCGCGTTGCGGTTCGTCGGGCCGCTGCCGCTGTGGGCGGGGTTGCTGCTGGCCGCGGCCGCCGCGGCGCTGGCGTGGCGGTTCTATCTGCGGGAGGCGTCGCACCTGTCGAAGGGCTATCGCTGGGGGCTGCCGGGGCTGCGATCGCTGGCGTTCGCGCTGGGCGTGCTGTTGCTGTGCGCCCCGGTGCTGACGCACACCCGCATCGAGGGCGAACTGGGCCGGGTCCGCGTGCTGGTGGACGGATCCGACAGCATGACCCGCTTCGATCGGCACCTCCCCGACGCCCGCAAGGTCCGACTCGCCGAGGCGCTCGGCCGACTGCCCGGCGGCACCGCCGACCGCTTCGACGCGACCCCGCCCGAAGATCGCCCGACCGGCGATCGGGCCTTGGAGAACGCGACCGCCGCCGTCGACCCCCTGCCCCGCTGGCGGCGGGCGGACCTGCTGCTCGCCGAGGCGCCGTCCGCCAAC
>NZ_WTPX01000296.1 GCF_013036045.1 Alienimonas chondri | reverse complement strand
GCCCCTCTCCCCCCGGTGTTCCTCAACTGGGGGCGAGGGGAGTACAGGTGAGGCACTGTCGCTACTCGTCCGCCGGGGCGAGCGACTCCAGGAACGCGATGATCTCCGCCTCGTCGTATTCCCGATCGGGCAGGGAGATCTGCACGATGTAAGTGACGTCGCCGTCGCGGAAGGCGCCGAAAACCCGACGAATCGGGCCGGCGGGGGCGGTCGAACCGTCCGCCTTGACGACCGGCTCCGGATCGCCGGGCCGCGGCGCCATGTCGGCGGCGGTCGCGGGCGAGGCGCCGAAGGCGACCGGCAGATCGAACCCCGCCCGGGTGACGATCGTCCGCACCTGCCCGGTGCCGGTGCCGGCGCCGGCGCCGTCGGGATCGTCCGGGGCGCCCATGTCTGGGTCGCCCATATCCGTGGCGGCCGCGGCGGCGACGGCGGCGGGGTCCGCATCGTCGTTCGTGCGGCGGGACAGAATCAGCCGCCCCCCGCCCTTTGAGGCGTAGTCCACCAGATCGGTCCGCCCGTCGCTAAACCAGCCCACGATCGGCGGCGGGGGTACGCCGAGCGCCTGCTCCGGCTCGAAGCGCTCCGGGATCTCTGCGGTGATCAGGGCGGCGGTGATCTCGCGGATGCGCTGCGGGTCGTCCTCCTTCTCGACGCCGTTCGCCCAGCTCAGCCCGCCGCCGCAACAGACCAGCACGCACAGCCCCGCGGCGCCGAAGATCCAGGCGAACATTCGCGCCTGCGTGTCGGCCGGCGCGTCCGACGCCGCCGCCAACGCCGCATCCGGCGTGCGGGCCACGGGCGGGTCGCCGACGTGAGAATCAGTGCCGGGAGAATCAGCGCCGGGGGGCGTCGGGTCGTTCGGAGCGTCGTCCGTCACTCGCCCGGCCCGTCGTTCGTCAGCTCCGCCGCGTCGTCTTCGACCGAGTCACCTTCGACCGCGTCACCTTCAACAACGTCGCTCTCGGCCGCGTCGCCGTCCGTCACGGGGGCCTCCTCCAAGACCGGTTCCTTGCCGGCGGGGACGGGTTCGGTCTGGGGATCGACCAGTTCGATGCTTTCGAGCATGGAGACGATCTCGGCCTCGTCGTATTCGTCGTCGGCGATCATCAACTGGAGGATGTAGACGTCGGTCCCGTCGGCGAAGGTGCCTTTGATCTCGTGGTAGGCGCCCAGGTCGGCGCCCTGTTGGCTCCGACCGGTGCCCTCGCTGAACTGCCACTCGACGTCCCGACCGTCAGCGGTGGTCAGGGTGCGGGTTTCGGTGGTGGTCACGTCCACCCGCACGCCGTTGTTGTTGCTGTTCTGATCCATGCTTTGCCGCATCTGGGCCTCCATCTGCTGGCGGTCGCCGCCCTCGTTCGGGATGCGCAGCTTCATCAGCATCAGTTGACCGCCGCCGGGAACGCCGTAGGCGGCGAGGTCCATGCGGAAGTCGCCCATCCAGCGGGCGAACGGCATCTCCCCGCCCATGCTGATCTCGGGGGTGAAGTCGTCCGGGATGTCGATGACGAGCATCTCATCCGTTTTGGCCCGCACGCCGGCGGGGGTGACGTCCGGGTTGGTGAAGCCGCTGGCGCTCAGTTCCCAGAACAGCCCGCCGCAGCACAGCAGGGCGAGCAGCCCGCCGCCGACCAGCAGCCCGACAATCACCTTCACGGCCGTGCCGACCCCCTTTTTGGGGTTGGGCGCCTCCACCTCGCGGTCGGAGGCGTAGGTGCCCAGATCCGCGTGGGGGCCGTCGTCGGCGTCGCCGAAGTCGTCGCGGGCGAAATCGTCGTTCCGAGCGAAGTCGTCGCGGTCGCGGTCGCGGGAATCGTCGGCCCAGGGGTCGTCGGCCATCGGAGCGGATTGCGGAAAGCGTGTCGAAGGAGAAGCCAGCGACCGATTGTGCGTGCGCCGCCCCGGCACGACAACGCCGCCGCCGAGGACGACCGCCTGGGGAAACAAACCGCAAGGGGAACGCGGGGGCCGCGACGGGTCATCCGTCGACACGTTCGGCGGGGGAACGCCCCCCCGACGGACGCAGCGGGCGCGGCAGGCGGCCCTCCACCAAGCCCAGCAGGTCCAACGCGATCTCGGCGCCGATCGCGCGGCCCTTCGTCAGCCACGCCGCCGCGAACGCCCACGCCGCCGTGCCTTCCAGCCAAAACAGGGCGTTCCAGCGGTCGCACAGTTCCCGCAGGTCGTCCGGGAACAGGAATAAATACGCCCCCATCGCCGGCGTCGACAATAAAATCACGATGCCGCTGACCCGATAAATGAAGTTCCGCCACCAGACCTTCGAGTCCGAGGCGGCCTCGCGCTTCTCGCGCCCCCGCTCCCCCT
>NZ_WTPX01000295.1 GCF_013036045.1 Alienimonas chondri | reverse complement strand
CTCCCCGCGTCTCCCCACGGCCCGCACGATGCCCCGCCCGTCCGACGCCGAAACCGCCGACGGCGAACCCGACCCCGCCGTCACGTTCATCTCCGACCCCTCGCTCCCCGCCCGTTCCTCCATGAGCCGGCCCTCGAAGAACGCCGGTCGCTTCACCCATCCGCCCGAAAGCCGTCCGCTGGACGGTTATACGTTGAAGCGGGCGATCCACCGCGGCGGGTTCGGCGAGGTGTACTACGGCCTGTCCGACGGCGGCAAAGAAGTGGCGATGAAGCTGCTTCATCAGCACACCGAGGTCGAACTCCGCGGGGCGAACGCCTGCCTGAATCTCAATCACCCCAACCTGGTCACGATCTTCGACATCAAGCAGGACGGGGGCGGGGACTGGTGGATTTTAATGGAGTACGCCGGCGGCCCGCGCTTGGCCGACGTGATCGAGGATCGCGGGAAGTTGCCGGTCGAGGAGATCGAGCACTGGCTCCGCGGCCTGACCGCCGGGCTGTCGTTCCTGCACGAACGCGGCCTGGTGCACCGCGATCTGAAGCCGGCGAACATCTTCGCCGAGGGCGGGACGGTGAAGGTCGGCGATGTCGGTCTGTCGAAATTCATCTCCGAGAGCCGCGGCAGCGAGCACACCAAAAGCGTCGGCACCGTCTATTATATGGCCCCGGAGGTCGCCCGCGGAAAATACGGGCGGGGCGTGGATATCTACGCCCTCGCGGTGATGTTGTTCGAGATGTACACCGGCACGGTGCCCTTCGACGGGGAGACGCCCGCCGAGATTTTAATGAAGCACCTGTCCGCCCCGCCGGACCTCTCCCCGCTCCCCCCGGCCCTCAAGCCGGTGTTTGCCCGGGCGCTGCATAAAGACCCGGACAAACGCACGAAAAGCGTCGGCGAGTTGGAACGCCAGTTCCGCGCCGCCGTCCGCGGCCATCGCTCCGCCCAGGGAACCGAGCAGGTCGGACGTGAGCGGGACGAACCGGTCGATCTGGACCCGGCGTCGTTCCGCACGCCGGTCGCCGACAGGCCGATCTCCGACAGGGAGGAAGTCCCTTACGCGGACGCCGTTTGGAACGATCTTCGCCGGCGGGAACGCGCCGAGGAGCGGGCCGAACGCCGTCACGCCGCGGAGCGTCGCGACGCCCGACGCCGCGAGCCCGAACCGTCCGCCGCCTCGCGAAACGGCTGGGTGTCGTGGGTCGTGGTGGGCCTGCTGTTGCTGCTGGTGTTCTCGCCGCGGGCGTTCCGCGGGATCGCGGTGTCGGCGTGGGAACTGGCGATCCTCGGGGCGCTGGGCTACGGCGTGTTCCGCGTGGTGAAGTGGCTCAGCGGCGGCGACGCCGCGGCGACCCGCCGGGACCACGACTGGCACGACCGGGAGCGGGAACGCCTTCGGCCTCGGTACGACCGCACGATGGAGCGGGCGCCGGAGGTCCGGAGCGGCAACGTCCCCGTGCGGCACGTCGCGGCGCCCGCGCCCAAGCGGCGCCTGCGGCCGGTCCCGCTGGGGCCGGAGGACGCGCGCACGCTGTCCGGCTGGCGACGGGCCACGGAGTTCGCCGGCTCCGCCGCGGTCGCCGGGGCGCTCTCCGCGGCGCTCGCCGGCCTGATGATTCTGACCGGCGCCGTGCAGGATCTGCCGGAGGCGACGCTGTTCGGCCTGACGACCGCGCTGGCCTCCTGGGGTCTGCTGCTGACGAGCAAGCTGACGGAAGGCCGCTTCGCCCCGGATTCCCCCCGCCGGTGGCTCCGCCGAGCGCCCGCCCTGTTCGTCGGCGCCGGCGCCGGGCTGGCCGCGTGGGGGATCGCCGAGGCGTTGATGATCCACGTCCCGCTGGAGCGGGATTCCGTCTGGGGCGCGATCGCCCGCCCCGGCGACTTCGGCGCGATGGCCGTCTCCCTGATCGGGTTCTTCACCTGGACCCTCGCCACCCGTCGCTGGTGGCGGCACGTGGACGGCTATCGTCCCAAGCGGCTGCGGCTGCGCACGTTGCTGCTGACCTCGCTGGCGGGGCTGGCCGGCTGTCTGCTGTTCGGCGTGCCGATCGAATGGGGCCTGCCCTGGACCGTCGGCCTGAGCGTCGTCACCCAGCTCGCCGCCGTCTGGACCCCCGGCCGCAACCGCCCCCACCGCGTACCGGTCACGGCCTGAGCGGTTCTGTGCGACGCCCTCTTCCCCCCTCTCCCTCGGGGAGAGGGGCCGGGGGTGAGGGTGAGCAAGCCTTCGCACGCTTGCGTTTGTGGCGTGACGAGGGGGGTTATGAACAGGAGAGCGGCGGGATCGTGAAAGGCGGTCGGGCGGTCCCAGCCCCCTCACCCCCAGCCCC
>NZ_WTPX01000294.1 GCF_013036045.1 Alienimonas chondri | reverse complement strand
CCCCCGACCCCTCTCCCCCAAAAGGGGGCAGGGCCGCTAAGTTATTCGAATGACGCTGCTCGACCATCTCGCTCGTGTGCCCGATCCGCGGTCGCGGCACGGGCGCCGGTATCCGCTGTCGCCGCTGCTGGCCGGGACGATCATGGCGCTGCTGTGCGGCCACGCCGGCTATCGCCCGATCGCCCGGTTCTTCGCGGCCAACGTCGAGGACCTGCGGCGATCCGCCGGCTGGCCGGCCGACCGGCCCCCGCCCTCCAACGTCACCGTGCGGGCCGTCCTGCGGGCCTTGGACTTCGCGGCGCTGTCGGCCGAGTTCCGGGTTTGGGCGACCGAGCGACTGCCGAACGAAGAGGTTCTGGCCCTCGACGCCAAGGCGATCCGTTCGACCGTCTCGGATCACGAATCCGCCGAGCAGGACTTCGCGGCGTTGGTCAGCGCCTACGGCGCCGCCAGCGGGCTGACGGCGGCGGCGGTCCTCTACCGCTCCAAGGCCCAAAGCGAAGTGCACGCCGCCCAAGGGTTGATCGCCGAACTGGCCGCCGCCTTGGATCTGACGGGCCAAGGCACGGGCCGAGGACTGACGGGCAAGATCGTCACGCTGGACGCGTTGCACTGCGTCAAAAAACGCTCGCTGCGATCGCCGACGCCGGCGGGGATTGGCTCGTGAAGGTGAAAGGGAACCGGGCCGCGTTGCTCACGGCCTGCCGAACCGCGGCCGAGGGCGAGTCGCTTTCAGCCTATGAGTCGGAGGAGCGGACCCGCGGCCGCACTGTCCGCCGACGCGTCGAGACGTACGCCCCGCCGGGCCGGCTTCCGACCGGCTGGCCGCCGACCGGACGCGTGATTCGGGTCGAACGATCGGGAACGCGGGACGGCCGGGCGTACCGGCGGGAAGGGTTTTATCTGACCAGCCGCGCCGACGACGCGGAGGCGTTGGCCGGCGTGATCCGGGCGCACTGGTTGGTCGAGAACCGGCTGCACTGGTGCAAAGACGCGGTAATGAACGAGGACCGCGGCCGCGTTCGGGACGGCGCCGGGGCGGCGATCCTGAGCCTGCTGCGGGGTTTGGCTCTGTCGCTGCTGAGGCACGCCGGCTTCGCCAGCCCGACCGACGCCTTCGCCCGGCTCGCCAACCGCGTCCCGGAACTTCTCCGGCTCCTGAAAACTTAGCGGCCCTGCCCAAAGGGGGAGAGGGGAGAACGGGTTTTATCGACGGCGCGACGACACGATAAATTGTTCTGTAAACAGCGGCTTGTCGTTGTGGGTCACCCGCACGGTCCAGCGGCCGGGGTCGACGCGGGCGGGCAGATCGAGGCTCGCCGACCACCAGCCGAAGCGAATCGTCGGGGTTTCAAAGGGGATCGTGGTCTGCACGCGGCCGCGAGGATCGAGGAACTCGTAGTTCAATCGGTCGCCTTCCTTGAAGCCGTGCAACTGCGCCCAGACCCAGACGCTGCGGCCCTCCCCGCCCGCCGGACCGCGGGAGGTGAACGGGTCTGCGTCGGCGGGCCGCTCGGCGATCGTGTCTTCGGTCGGCTCGATCTTCGTGACGCCGTGGTCCAGCACGCCGGAGACGTCGCCAGCGTAGGGCAGCGGGTTCTTCCACCAGCGCTCAGGATCCTCCAAGGTGGCGACGACGATCCCGCCGCGGTGGGCAATCTGGGCGGCGTTGGCGCCCTCCTGCGTCACGACCTTGAAGTGCAGGTGCGGGCCGGAGGACCTCCCCGAACTGCCGACAAGCGCGATCGTCTGACCGGCGCTCACGCGATCGCCCGGCTTCACCTTCAAAGACCCCTTTTTGAGGTGGAGGTACGAGGTCCGCAGCCCGCCCGGATGGTCAATCTCGATCAGATTCGGCGGCGTTTTGGGGCGAGTCTTCGGGTCGTTCACGTCTCCGTAGTTGCGGTCCGTGTGGCCGTCGTCGGTTTGAATGACGACGCCGTCCGCGGCGGCGAGCACCGGCACGCCGCGGTCCATGACCGCGAAGTTCGGCAGGGTGAAGTCGACCGCGTCGTGAAAGTCATAGGTGTAATCCCCGCCGCGGGCGTCCTTTACGCCGCGAAACTTCGGATCGACGTCCACATAATTGACGATCGCCCAATCCTTCCACGCCTCTCCGCCGATCGGCGTGACGAGCTTGACCGGCGGTGAATCGCCGGGCGCCGGCTCGTCCGTCGACTGGGCAAAGACCGTCGTCGCCCAGCAGAGCGATAGGGCAAAGAAAACGAAACGGTGCATCGCGGCGGCGAACGGAGATCGGCGAACGCCCGAGCCTCCCCCGCCCGCCCGCTGGCGTCAACGAGGGGTCCGGCGCCGATGGGGGCCGAACCCCGCGGTCGGCGCCCGGGTCGGTGCAGCCATGGCTTCCCGTCACGCCACCCGCAAGCTCGTCAAGCATGGGCAGACCGCCGCGCAGCGCGCGGCCCGGTTCGCCCCCGCGCC
>NZ_WTPX01000293.1 GCF_013036045.1 Alienimonas chondri | reverse complement strand
CGCGGCGCTGGTGACGACGGCGATGCTGGGGCTGGCGGCGTTCCTGCTGGCCGCCACGAGCGGCTTCTACAAAAGCGAACAAAGACTGCTCTGGGACGCCCCGGAGGTCGGCCCGGCCGCGATCGCGAACGCGACGGCGCTGATGTTCGTCGCCTTCGCCGGATACGGACGTCTGGCGACGCTGGGGGAGGAGGTGACCGACCCCGCCCGCAACATTCCGCGGGCGGTTCTGATCACTCTGGCGATCACCGCGGCGCTCTATCTGGCCGTCGCGGCCGCCGTCAGCCTGACTGCCCGGCACTTCCCGCCCGAGTTGCTCCGATCGCAGAACCCGCTGGCCGCGCTGTCGGCGCGAATGCTCCGGCCGACGGGGGCGCCGGTCCTCCTCACCGCCGGTGCCGTCGCCGCCCTCGGCGGGTCGCTGCTCAACCTCCTTCTCGGGCTGTCGCGGGTGGTATTGGCGATGGCCCGGCGGGGGGAGATGCCGGAGTGGTTCGCGGCGGTCGAGGGGAACTCGCCCCGACGGGCCGTGTGGGTGGTGGGCCTGTGCGTGGCGTTCGTGGCCGCGTTCGGCAGCGTGAAGCTCGCGTGGAGCGTCTCCGCCTGTGCCGTGCTGCTGTATTACGGCCTGACGAACGCCGCGGCGCTCCGCCTGCCTGCCGAACACCGACGCTACCCGCGGGCGATCGCGTGGGTCGGGCTGGCGGGGTGCGCGTCGCTGGCGTGGTTCGTCACCCCGACGGCCGCGGCGATCGTCGGCGGTTGGCTGTTGGCGGGGGTCGGGTGGAAGGGGATGATAGCTCGCAAGAAGGCGAGCGGGGGGCGTCAGCCCCCTGTGTCATCGAACGCCTGCGAACGCTCAGCGGGCTAACGCCCGCCGCTCGCCTCCTTCCCCCTTCCTCCTTCCCCCTTCCACCCCACATGCGTCGTCGGTTCGCCCCGCCCGATCCCGCCGCGGCGCTGACGGACCGGCTGATCTCGCAGCAGATCGCGCCCGGCAGTCGGGTGCTGGATCTCGGCTGCGAGGACGGTCGGTTGCTGGCGAAGCTGCGCGACGACGCCGGCTGCCGGGTCACCGGCGTGGAGGTGAACGAGGACGCCTTCGTCGACGCCCTCCGCCGCGGCGTGCCGGTGCTGCGGTTCGACCTGGACGAAGGCCTGCCCGACCTGCCGGACGGCGGGTTCGACGTGGCGGTGCTCTCGCAGACGCTCCAGCAGGTCAAGCAGCCGCACGTGGTGCTGCGGGAGATGTTGCGGGTCGCCCCGCGGGCGGTGGTGGTGGTGCCGAACTTCGGTCATTGGCGGGTGCGGGCGCAGCTGCTGTTCGGCGGCCGGGCGCCGGTGACGAACGCCCTGCCGCACGCCTGGTACGACACGCCGAACCTGCACGTGATGACGCTGCGGGACATGCGGGATCTCGCCGCGGACCTCGGCGTGCGGATCGCCGCCGAACAACCGATCCGCGCCGGCCGCGCCGCCGACCGCCTCGTCTGGCCGAACCTCCGCGCCGACAGCGTGCTGTTCGTCCTGGAACGCGGACAAGCCGAGTGACGAGACCGTCCGTCCTCCCCTCTCCCCCCGGCGTTCCCCAACTGGGGGCGAGGGGAGACAATTGAATCGTCCCCGTTCGATCGACCGCAAAATCGCCTCGCGGTCTGATCTCAAACATTTCGTTTGATCCTCTGCGGAAGGGGCGAATCGATCTTGAGGCGCCGCCGCGGCGCGGGACGATATCGGAGCATATCTGTTCGCCTGAACACACTCCCGATCCCGCCGCCATGTCCGCTCCGCCGTCGCCTGCCCGTCGCTCACCTGTCCGCCCGCCCGCGCCGGCGCCGCCGCGGTTGGTCGCGGAGGTCGCGGCGTTGCGGAGCGAGGTGCGGGGCTTGGGGGCGGAGGTGCGCACGCTGGGCGGGGAGGTGCGTCGGATGGGGCGCACCGACTGGCCGGCGGTGCTGACGGCGGGGGGACTCGCCGCGACCGTGCTGGCCGGGCTGGGGACGCTGGCCCTGGACCCGTTGAAGGCCGAAGCCGCCCGCTCCGGCACCGCCGTCGATGCCGTCCGCGGCGAGGTGCACGCGTTGGCCGACGAGGTCCGCGACCACACGCTCCACGGCCACCCCGCCGCCGACGCCCGGCTGAACGCACTGGAACGCCGCGCCCGGCCGTGACGGTTCGATTGCGAGAACCGTTCTCCCCTCTCCCTCAGGGAGAGGGGCCGGGGGTGAGGGTGGGCGAGCTTTCGCACGCGGTCGTTCCCCGGACGTCTGACGCCCGACCAGTGAAGAGCGGCGGCGACGTGAAGGGCGATCGGTCGGTTCCAGCCCCCTCACCCCCGACCCCTCTCCCCCAAAAAGGGGGAGAGGGGAGGAAAAAAACCTGCCTCACCGCCCGGCGGCGACGCGACTTGGCGGGGTGGGAGAAGCGGTCCATTGCAGGACGCGGCCGTCTTCGCCGCCGGTCAGCATCGCGGCGCCGTCCGGGGCGACGGCGACGCGATGC
>NZ_WTPX01000292.1 GCF_013036045.1 Alienimonas chondri | reverse complement strand
GGGTGGGATCGGGTGCATCGGCTGGGGGAAGAGGCCGCGCATCGGGTGGCGTGCGAATCGCTGGGGACGACGGCTCGGTTCATCGCGGAACTGCTGCCGGGGGCCGAACTGGCGGCGACCCGCGAAGCCGCAAGCGACGTTTGGAGCCGAGGGAACGTCGCCGTGCTGGATCTGCCGCGATTCCTGCACGCCGAGGAACCGCTCGACCCGAACCCGCCGCCGCACACTT
This sequence comes from Alienimonas chondri, assembly GCF_013036045.1. GTDB lineage: Bacteria > Planctomycetota > Planctomycetia > Planctomycetales > Planctomycetaceae > Alienimonas > Alienimonas chondri. Next base: position 2,342 of record NZ_WTPX01000292.1, on the reverse strand, counting down.
GGGACACCACTAGCGACACGCTCGCCGCCTGGGTCGCCCGGCGCTGGCCGGCGGAGCGGTTGGCGCTGCTGAAAAGCTGCGATCGCTCGCCGGAGGCGGTCGACCCCTGCTTCGCCCGGTTCGCGGAGGGGTTGGGGGTGGAGTGGGTCAACCTGCGAGACGAACGATTCGCCCCGGCGAGCGGCGGGCGTCAACTCGCTGAGCGTTCCGCGCCGCTTCTCTCGGGGGCTGACGGCTCAGGGGGCTGACGCCCCCCGCTCGCCATGATCGCTTTCAAGGCCCGCACCTTCGCTTCGCTGAGCCCGCCGGTGCGGTCGCCGTCGCAGGCGGCGCCGCGGACGGCGATCACGTCCGCCCCGCAGGCCAACGCCCGGGGGACGGTCTCCAGCGTCAGCGAGCCGGCGAGGGCGAACCGCAGCCCGGCCGCCTTGGCCGCGTCGCCCAGCTTGGTCAGTTCTTCATCCGACCGATGATCGAACAGGCCGCGGCCGTCCTTGTGGAAGGTGTCGATCAGCAACACGCCGCAGCCGACGGCGCTCGCCTCGGCCAGCACGTCCGCGGGGGCCGGGGCGGCGCAGGCCGCGTGGTCGGCGTAGGCGACGGCGACCCAGCCGAAGGCGCCCTCCTCCATTGCGATCGCTTCGTACTGGAAGCGGGCGTCCAGCCAGTCCCACGGCCACCGCGGTCCCTCCCCGCCGTTCGCTTTCTCGTCCCCCGCCGGAGGCTCGTCCGGGGGCAGCGTGCCGCTGAGCCCCAGCTTCGCCCACGTCGCTCCGGGGGGGATGAGGGGCGTCTCGAGCAGCGTCGGCCGGTCCTTCGCCTCGCCCAACGCCACGCTGAGGGCGGCCTTCGGGGAGTCGCCGGTCGCGTCGCAGACCGCCGCGACCTCCGCCCAGACGGCTTCGTCGGCCCGGCCGAGGGAGCCGCGGGACGGCTCTTTCACGTCGATGATCTCCGCCCCGCCGGCCAGGGCGATGCGGGCCTCGGCAGCGTCGCGGACGCTCACCAGTAACTGCGCCATTGGGAAGCGAGCCGGTGGGAGCGACGAGCCGGGGGCGAACGGCATGAGGCCGTTCGGGAAGAAATCCGTGGGGAGCGAACAAAATGGTTCAAGGCGCCACCTGTCCGCAACCGAAGCAGTCCCTCGGCGGACCGCGCGACCGGCACGGACCGCCTGACCCGACGCGTTGGCGATTCCCTCAAGTGGATCGCGACCGGCGCCGGGCCTCGCCGACGGGCGTTCCTTTCTGAGGGAATCCCGCGGCGCCCGGCCGGTCTCCCGACGCCCCCGCGGATCCCCCGCGACCCCGGCGTTCTCGCCTCGGCCGACCGCTCACACCCGGCCCCGCCGCGAGTCCGCGGGACGAAGGACACTCGTTTCTCATGCCGCTCCGACCCATGCTCCGCACGGTTCGCCGTCTCACGGCCGTCCGCCGCTCAGCGCTCGCTCGCGGGAGCCGCGCCGCGCTCCACGGCAGCCTCGCCGCCGCGTTGCTGACGCTCTCCCCCCTCGCTCCGCACGCGCACGGCGAGACCCCCGACGACGGGACGCTCGGCGCCCCGACCAGCTCGGCGGACTACGAAGACCTCTTCGCGATGCCGATTCCGGCCGCGGAGCCGGTCCAACCGAAGCCGGTCGAGTCGAAGCCGGTCGCATCGAAGCCTGAGGCGACGAAGAGTCAACCCGCCTCCGGCGTGATGCGGGCCGCCTTTGAATCCACCGGCGAGTCCAACGGGGAACCGAACGGCTTCGACAGCGGCGTGCTGCGGACCTCCGGGACCGCCGAAGCGACGCCCCCGGCGTTCCCCGCGGCCGGCGTCGGTCGTCCGGTGAGCGACCTCGATTCGTTCTTCGCTCCCGCCCCGGCCATCGCCGCCCCCGCGGCGCCCGCGGCGCCCAAAACCGCCGAACCGACCCTGCCCGTCGCGAGCGAACCGGTTCCGTCCGAGCCGGTTCCGTCCGAACCGAGCGTGACCGAACGCCGCGGCGCCGGCGCCTCGTTCAGCGCCGCGGACTTCGGCTTCGGCCCGGTCGTGCCGGCCGCCGCCGTCGTCGATCCCGCGACCGTCGAACCGATTCAAACCGTCAGCGGCACGAACGATCCGTTCGCGGCGCTGAAAGACCCGTTCTCCCCGGCGCCGAGCGACGCGACCGGCGGTCTGGCGACCGCGGACGCGACCGCCGATCCCGCCGCGGACGCCGCCGTGACCCCCGTCGCCGCGGAACCCGCCGCCGTCGAACCGGCGGTTGATCCGTTCGGTCTGGGCGGCGGTCCGACGAGCGTGCCGGCTCGCATGAACCCGCTCGCCGATCCGACCCCGACCGCCCCCCCCGTCGCCGA
>NZ_WTPX01000291.1 GCF_013036045.1 Alienimonas chondri | reverse complement strand
ATACACCGCGGCGGGGGAACCGGGGCGTGGCGGGACGTGGGGGAAATGAGGTCGCCGCCATTGTGACCCCGAAGGGGCGTTTCGGGCAACGTGCAGGCGGGTCGCGGCCGGGTGAAAGGGATCATCTCCCGTTCCTGCGGGCGACGACGGCGGGGAGAAGTGTGCCGTCGGTCAGGTTCCGGAGAGTTTCCGGGTTCACGCGATCTTCGCAGCGGCTCGGCGCCGGCCTTCATGGGGCGTCGGATGCTGCTCCCGTCGCCCGCAACCGCCGCCGCGGGCGGGCGGCGCCCCTCGAAGCGCTCGGCAGGAATGCCCCGGCGATGTTCGCAGAACGTTCATATAAAAGCCCGTCGTTTCCTCACATCGGCTTGGGAGTATCCCCCACCTTCGAGTGAAGCGGGGCTGTCCCCGGCGCTCGAGGACGATCCCGCCCCGCTGGGAGCATCGGCCCGAGTCGGGGCCGACGGCGGCGAGACCGGCCGCCATGGACGCGGCCCAACGTTCGGACCCCGTCGCGATCCCCAGCTCGACCCACCTGTTCCACCCATCTCTGCCTCAAAGGTTCTTCCCGTCATGCAACGCCGTCTCTCCCCCGCCAGCGCCCCCGGTCGCACAGCGTCCCGACTCGGGTTCACGCTGATTGAACTGCTGGTGGTCATCGCGATTATTGCGATCCTGGTGTCGCTGATTATTCCCGCCGTCAACAACGCTCGGGCCTCGGCGAACAGCCTGAAGGATAAGTCGAACCTCAAGAACATCGGCATCGGTCTGCATAGCTTCGCCACGAACGACCCGATGGAACGGTACTGCTCCGGCGCCTACGACTTCCGTCGCGACGGTTGCCCGGACACCTACGGCTGGGTCGCGGATCTGGTGAACAGCGGCGCCGCCAGCGGCCCGGACCTGACCAGCCCCATCAGCGACCTGCAAGGCTCCGAGAAGCTGAACGACCTGCTGGGCGCGGACACCACCGACTCGAAGGACGGCGCCCCGCTGTCTCGTTTGAACACCGGCGTGTGCGCCGGCTTCACCTCCGCGACGGAGAACACCCCGGCACGGGCCGCGGTCGTCTCCCAGATGATGGAAGACGGCTACACCACCAACTACGCCGCCAGCTGGTGGCTTGTGCGGAGCGCCCCCAAGCTGGCCCCGGGCGTCAGCCCGCAGACCGTCACCACCACCGGCGGCCTGAAGGGACTCAGCGGCAGCCTCGGCCCGCTGACTCGCACCCGGTTGGAGAACAGCAACCTGCCCTCCAGCACCGTCTCCTTCATGGGCGTCGCCGCCCCCGGCGATTCCGACGAAGCCATCCTGACGATGGACATCCCCGGCAAGCTGGGCGCCGGCGTGCAACTCGCCGAAGCCTTCAACGACGGCCCCGCCAGCTGCCCGAGCAGCGATCCCTCCACCGTGAAGCTGCTGGATAACAAGACCGCCCCGGTGCGGATGAGCGCCCTGTCCGCCCCGATCAGCGCGCTCGGCGGGCTGCCCAACGGCAACAGCATCGCCGCTCAGCAGGACGTCTTCCTGCAGGACACCCGCGACTGGTTCGCCTGGGGCGGCAGCGGCAAGAAGAAGCACGTCAACTTGCTGCAGGGCGACGGCTCCGTGGTTCAGGTCATCGACCAGAACGGCGACGGCTTCCTGAACCCCGGGTTCAACGTCGTCGACGACGGCGACGCGGCCCAGACCACCGGCTACACCGACGGCACCGTCGAACTGCCGCCGAGCATCTCCTTCAGCGGCCCCCTGCTGGACGGCGAAGGCATCGTCAAGGAAGCCTTCGAAGACTGAGACCGGATCGAACCTTTCAACGATCGAACAGAGCGACGGCCGGGGCCTCCCCGGCCGTCGTTGTTTCGTGGAGGGAGCCGCGACGAATGCGCCGTCCCCTTCACTCCCCCGCACGGGCCTCGACCATCAAGTCGGACAGCCGAGCCAGCTTCTCCTCGCCCAGGTGCCCCAACTGGCGCCGGTGCAGGGCGACGACCGGCTCGGCCAATTCCGCGAGCAGGGTGCGGGCCTTCTCCGTGGGAAACACCCGCACGCTGCGGCGGTCCGACGGGCAGCGTCGGCGCTCCGCCAAGCCGAGGTTCTCCAACCGATCCGCCAACCGGGTCACGTCCGGGGCGTGGGCGACGAGTCGATCGCCGATCTCTCGAATCGCCAGACCGTGGAACGGCTTGCCGTCGCACTTGGCGGCGGTTTTCTCCGCCCCGACCAGAATTCGCAGGCAGTTGTAGAGCGGCTGCGACAGGCCGCGGGCCTTGAACAGCTCGTCGAACTGTCGGGCCAACACGTCCGCGGTGCGGATCAAGTTCAGATACGCCTCGACCTCCGCGCACTCGAACGGGCAGCGTTTGCCGATGTCCGCAGCCAGCCCCTTCGGCGCCGGGTAGGACGCTGGCGGGGGGGAGATCGGCGGCGGGGGAGTGGGATTCACGTGTATATGATGACGCGCCGAGCCGGGACCGGCAAATGGGGGCTTCGGGGTTTGGTCGTCGGGGAATCCCGCAATGACTCTGCGGGCAGGTCTCCCGGCGAATCCGCGGCGAACTTCCCGATCGCCGGGAACTCTCGGATCGGTCGCGGCGTCCGGGGGGCGTTCCGTTCCCCCGACCCCCCGCGCCGCCG
>NZ_WTPX01000290.1 GCF_013036045.1 Alienimonas chondri | reverse complement strand
ATCATGGCGAGGTCCGCGGCCGGCTCCTCCGCTCCGAACACCACGGGGAACACCGCGACGCCCGCTTCGCCCAGCGCCCGGGCCGCGAGCCGCGGTGGTGCTGCTGACGGACGGTCGCCACAACGCCGGCCCCTCGCCGACCGAAGCGGCCCGGGCGCTGGGCGAAGCGGGCGTCGCGGTGTTCCCCGTGGTGTTCGGAGCGGAGGAGCCGGCCGCGGACCTCGCCATGATCGACGTGACGGCGCCGGACCTCGTGTTCAAAACCGACCGCGTCCGCGGCACGTTCACCCTCCGCGACACCGCCCCCGCCGGCACGCGGTTCACGGCGGAGATCGTCTCGCAGGGCGCCGGGGGAACGGTGGGCGAGACCGTCGTGTGGCGCAAAGAGCTCACCACCACCGGCGCCGGCGACCGCCGGGTGCCGTTCGAGTTCGACGTCGAACCGCTCACGACGGACCTCCCGGGAGTCGCGGACTCCGTCTTGAGAGACAATCCGGCAGGCGTTGACTCCCGCGGGGAGTCCGACGTGGATCGCTCGGTCGTGTCGCTCGATCTGAAGGTCCGGCTCTCCCCCCTGCCGGGCGAGGTGGATGCGGAGAACAACCAACGCCCGCTGCGGCTCGCCGCGAACCTCGTCGCCCGCAAGGCGTTGCTGCTGGACGGCCGCCCCCGCTGGGAGACGCGCTACCTGCGGAACGCTCTCTCCCGCGATCCCCGGTGGGAGGTGGATACGGTGATCGTGCCCGCCGACTCCGACGGCGAACCCGCCGTGTTGCCCCGCGGCCCCGCCGGCGAGCGGGACGACGCGGGCGAGGGCGTCTTCCCCGACAGCCGGGCCGGCCTGCTGGGCTACGACCTGATCGTCTATGGCGAACTGCCGCTGGCGCTGCTGACCGAGGCCGAACACGGCTGGCTGCGGGAGTTCGTCGCCGTCCGCGGCGGCGGGCTGGTCTTCATCGACGGTCGCCGCGACGTGCTGAGCGAACTGCCCAGCCCCGTGCTCACCGACTTGCTGCCGGTCGAACGGGGCGAACCGCTGCCGGTTCCGATGAAGGCCCTGCGGCCGACCACCGCCGGAAACGCGACCGGGGCCCTGAGCGTCATGGGCGACGAGGCCGCGGACGAGACGTTCTGGCGGGAACTCAAGGCGCCGCAAACGCTGATCGCCGCCGAGGCGTTGCCCGGGGCGGAGGTGTGGCTCGACGCGATCCCCGAGGGCGGCACCGCGGGCGGGGCGCGCGCGGACGGGGCGCACCCGGCGATCGTCTCCCGCCCGTTCGGCGCCGGGCGGGTGCTGTACCTCGCCTTCGATGAATCGTGGCGCTGGCGGTATCGCGCCGCGGACGCCTTCCATCAACGGCTGTGGAATCAGTTCGCCGGGGCGATCATGCCCCGTCCGTACGCGGTGCGGGACGAACTGCTGGCGCTGGACACCGGCGCCGTGCGGCATGCTCCGGGTTCCTCCGCCCCGGTGCGGGCCGAGCTCAAACGACCGGACGGCACGCCCGCGACCGGCGTGGTGGTCGACGCCGTGCTGACCCGCGACGGCCGGGTGGTCGGCACGGTCCCGCTGACCGAAGACCCGGAGGTGCCCGGCCGCTATCGCGGGGCGACCGGACCGCTGGAACCGGGCGCACATGACGTCTCGATCCGGGCCGCCGGGTTCGCCGCGGGGGCGTTGAAGGCCCGCACGGAGTTCACCGTCGAACCGCCCGTGACCGCGGAGTCCACGGAGACCAGCGCCAATCGGGCGTTGCTCGCCGCGATGGCGGACGCCTCCGGCGGGACGCTGTTGCGGGAAGAGGAGATCGGCCGGCTCGCGGAGTTGCTCGCCCCGCTGTCGGACGGCCGGGTGATCCGGTCGGAGACCCCGCTGTGGGAGAGTTACTGGTGGTTCTTCGCGGTGCTGATTCCGTTGACGCTCGAATGGATGCTCCGCAAACGGGCCGGCCTCTTATGATCGGTGTCCCTACCAGCCCGACGCGCAAGCGTCGGCCGTGCGTCGTCCGATCGTTTCGAACCTCACGGTCGCCGGCTGCGCCGACAGCCGACGCTCGCGCGTCGGGCTGGTATGTCCCCCGTGGTCCCCGTTCGTTCTGTTCGGAACCGGCATGAACCTCGCCCTCGACCCGGCCGTCGCCCGCAAGCTGGACGCCTATCGCCGTCGCCGCGGTCGGCTGGTGGCGTTTCGCGCGGTCTGCGCCGCGATCACCGCGCTGCTGGTGGGCCTCGCCGCGGTCGCGCTGATCGACTGGTACTGGCTGCTGAGCGATTCGACCCGCTGGCTGCTGAGCGCCGCGGCCTACGCGGGCGCCGTGATCGCCGGGCTGATCGCGTGCCTCGGGCGGTTCGGCGTCCTTCGCCGAGGGGGACCGGCCGGGCGGGCGGCCGTCGCCGCAGCGATCGAGGACGCCGACCCTGCGGTTCGCGAACGGCTGCTGTCGGCGGTCGAACTGGCCGCGGACGACCCGGCGTCCGTGCACGACTCGCCGGCGTTTCGCGCCTTGTTGCAGGGGGACGTGGCGAAGCGGATGGCGACCGTGCGTCCGGCGAAGCTGTTGCCGCCGCCCAGCCCGACGCGCGAGCGTCGGCTGTCGGCGCAGCCGGCGACCGTGAGGTTCGAAACGATCGGACGACGCGCGGC
>NZ_WTPX01000029.1 GCF_013036045.1 Alienimonas chondri | reverse complement strand
GAACGTCCGCGGCGAACGCACCAGCAATTACCGCCCCAGCCGCATCGCCCAGGGCAAAACCGGCCCCCGCGTCCCCCAAACCAGCCTGCCCCTGAACCAGCAGCCGGACATCCGCGCCGCCTTGAAGGTTCTGCAGCGCCGGTAAGCCGCCAGGGTTTGCGTCGAGTCCATGCGAGCCGCTCTCCTTGGGAGAGCGGCTCGTATCGTTCGATCTCAGTCTCCCGCGTCGCGTTTGGCTCAGAACGCACGCGTGAATCCGACGTCGGTTGCCCCGCTCGGACTCCTTTGAGACGTTCGTGCAGTTCTCTGGCGACCGGTCGCCGTTTGCACTTTTCAGGCGGCGTTCATGTGCGGAGTCGATTGGTCTCAGGTTTGGTACACGGCGCTCGCCGGGCTGTTAGTCAGCGGGGGCGGGACTTACGCGGACGATCCGGCGGGGAACGGGGTCGCCGGCGCTGACGGAGATCGCCCACCGAACGTCGTGGTGATTTTCACCGACGACCACGGCTACGCGGACCTCGGCGTCCAGGGCGTGCGGGATGACGTGCGCACGCCGCATATCGACGCCCTCGCCGCCCGGGGCGTGCGCTTTGCCGACGGTTACGTCACCGCCCCGCAGTGCGTTCCGTCGCGGGCCGGGATTCTCACCGGCCGCTATCAAAATCGATTCGGTCTGGAGAGTAATCCGGACGCCGCGGACGCCGGCGTGATGCAGCGCTTCCGACAGCAGCAAACGCTTCCCGAACGCCTCCGGGACCGCGGCTACGTCACCGGGATGGCGGGGAAGTGGCATCTCGGCCCGCCCCCGCAAATCAGCGGGCACGGGTTCGATCACGTCTTTCTGAAGCAGTCAAACGGCGCCGGCTTCTGGAGCATGAATCTCGACGGCGAGGACGTCCCGCCGAGCCTGCATCAAGGCGGCGGATATCACCTGGAACTTATCGCGGACTTCGCCTGCGCCTTCATCGACCGGCATCACGAGAAGCCGTTCTTCTTCTATCTCGCCCCGCGGGCGCCGCACGTGCCCCTCGACGCGCCGAAGCGATTGCTCGACCGCTTCCCCGGCGAGATGCCGGAACGCCGCCGGCAGGCGCTGGCGATGATCTCCGCGGTGGACGACGGCGTCGGCCGCATCGTCGAGACGTTGCGGAAACACGACCTCGAACGACAGACGTTGATCTTCGTCATCGGCGACAACGGCGCTCCGCTCAAGATGCACATGCTGGACGCCCCCGGCGGCGGCCCCGGCTGGGACGGCTCCCTCAACACCCCGATGAACGGCGAGAAGGGCATGCTCACGGAGGGCGGCGTGCGAGTCCCGTTCGTCGCCGCCTGGCCGGGAGTCATCCCCGGCGGACAGACCTCTTCGGACCCGGTGATCTCGTTGGACGTGGCGGCCACAGCGCTCGCTCTTGCCGGGACGCCGCGGGACGAGGCGCTGGACGGCGTCGACCTCCTGCCTCGTCTCACGGGGGAACCCCCCTCCGCCCCGCCCCGCGCCCTGTACTGGCGCTGGCTCGATCAATCCGCGATCCGCAAAGGCCGCTGGAAGTATCTCCGCGGCGGCGGTCGGGAGTATTTGTTCGACTTGGTCGCTGATCCGGAGGAAAAGCACAATCGGCTCGCCGATCGCCCGGAACAGGCTGCGCAACTATTCGGCGAATTGCGCGCCTGGTCGCGGGAGCTTAGCCCGCCGGGAATCGGGGCGTTGAAGTCGGAGGCGATGCGGTCCCAGGGCGTGAAGTTTTATGACTGGTATCTGGAAGGGATCCGCGATCCCGTGCCGCCTCCCGCGGCGAATCGTAAGCCCCGTCGACCGAACCCCGCGGGGGACGGCGGGCGGCGCTAAGCCGAGGGGAAGCGGCGATACGAGCGGCCCGGTAGTCTGATCCCGTCGCCACACTTGGAATTCGCCCGTGTCCGCCGCTCCCGCGTTCTTTACCGATCTGGCCCGGCTGCTCAACAGCGGGCAAACGCGGGCGGTGGTGCTGTCCGGCAACGTCCACGATCTATTCCCGATCGCCCGACCGCCCCGACAAATGGGCGGCTCCAGCGACGCGGCGTTCGTCCCGCTCGTCCCGTTTATGCTGGAACGGACCGAGGCCGCGGGGCTGATCCGTGTCGTCTATGAATTGAACGGCCCCGTCCGGGTGAGCGAAGCCGATCGCGCGACGCTGAAAGACGCCTGGGTGCGTTGGAAAGCCGGTACGGATGCGGACACCCTGCTGCTCCGCGGTCTCGGCCGAAAGGGCCCGAGCGAAGGGGACCTGCTCGGCCGGGAGTTCGACACCCTGATGCACGAGGCGATCGGCCGCCCTACGCAGGCGCTGGAGTTCCTTCGCCAACTCACGATTTGCAGCCGCGAAGCCCTCAGCGGTTCCCTGCTCATCCTGATCGAAGCGGCGGACGTGCTGCTGCCCGCCGGACAGGGGGGCGTCAGCGGGTTGCCGACCGATCAATTGCGGCGGGTGGCGATCGTCGAGGACTGGTTCTGCGATCCGGACTTTATCGAGGGCAACGACAGCGTCGTGCTCATCGCCGACAGCCGCAGCGCCGTGCACCCGCGGGTCGGACGCCTGCCGCAGGTTTTGGGCGTGGAGGTCCCCGCGCCGGACGTGCGGCTGCGACTCGACTATATTGAGGACTTCCTCAAGGACGCCGATCGCCCGGTGCGCTTGTGGGCGGGGGAGGAAGCCGGCCCGCAGAGCCTCGCAGACTTCACCGCCGGATTAAATCTGCACGCTCTCAGGCAGCTCTTAGCCGGCGCCGCTCATAGCGGGGAGCCGCTGACGCCCGCGGGGGTCATCGGCAAGGTGGAGGAATATATCAAAGCGCAGCTCGGCGAGGACGTCATCGAGTTCAAGAAGCCGGAGCATTCCCTCAAGGACGTCGTCGGTTTTGAAGATCTCAAAGCGTTTCTCCGCAGCGAATTGATCCCGCGGTTCAAAGCGAGCGGCGAAGCGGCGCTCCCCGGCGCCGCGGTCGCCGGGGCGATCGGCAGCGGAAAGACGTTTCTCATGGAGGCGGTCGCCGCGGAACTCGGTCTGCCGGTGTTGGTGCTGAAGAACATCCGCAGCCAGTGGTTCGGACAGACGGACGTGGTGTTCGAGAAGCTGCGGCGGGTGCTCGAAGCGTTGCAGAAGGCGGTGATCTTCGTGGACGAGGCCGACACCCAGTTCGGCGGCGTCGGCAGCGGTTCGCACGAGACGGAGCGCCGCCTGACCGGCAAGGTGCAGGCGATGATGAGCGATCCGAAGCTCCGCGGCCGCATCCTCTGGCTCCTGATGACGGCCCGCATCCACCTCCTCAGCCCCGACATCCGCCGCCCCGGCCGCGTGGGCGACCTCATCATTCCCGTCCTCGACCCAACGGGGCTGGATCGCCGGGCGTTCATTCGCTGGGTGGTGAAGCCCGTGCTCGACGGCGAGCCGAACGAAGCGTTGGTGAATCGGCTCGACGACGAACTCTCGCCCACGACCAGCGCCGCCGCCTTCGCCAGTTTGCGGAGCGATCTCAAAGCCCGGCGGGCGATGGCCTCTGAAGGAAAGCCGGCGGGCGAGCCGTTGAGCGAAGACGCCGTGTTCGCCGCCGTCCGCGATCGGCTGCCGCCAGCGATTCAGCAGACGCGCCGCTATCAGGAATTGCAGGCGCTCGTGAACTGCACCCGCCGCAGCCTGCTACCGAATCCGGACGTCACCGTCGAGGAGCGGGCCGAATGGGAAACCGAGCTGCGGGCGCTGGAACGACTGGGCATCGGCTGAGCGGTTTGCCGTCGCCGTTAGGCGGCGCGCCCGCTCACAAAACGCGCCGCCTAGCGGCGACGGCGAACCGGCGGGAACTTTCCGTGCGGCGCCGGCGTCCAACCAATCTCCGCCTCGCTCGAAAGGGTTCACCCGATGAAACTCGCCCCGCTCGCGCTCCTCCTGCCGGCGCTCTGCTGTCCGACGTCCGCCCGGGCCGACCTCGAACGACTGCCGGTCGTCGAACTGACCGCCTTCAAGGACGGCCACGCGCTCGTCCGACGGGAGGGAACCGTTCCGCTGGACGCCGGCGTCGCCCGGATCGACGGACTGCCGGAGCCGGTCTTCGGCACCTTCTGGCCCTATGCGAAGGGCGAGGGGGTGACGTTGAAGAGCACGACGGCGGGCTATCAGAAGGTCACGCTGAGCCGCACGCCGCTGTCGGCGGAGGAGATGCTGACCGCGGCGATCGGCACGAAGATCATCGTGCACGAGGCTCGCGAGACGGAGGACGTCTCCTACGAAGCAACGATCCTCGGCCGGCCGACGCGCAGCGCTGAGGAGCAGGACGCGAACGACGGCGATCCCGCCGCCGGGGGCGGTCAGCCGACGCTGCCGGTCCGCGGGCCGATGATCCTGCTCGGCACGCCGCAGGGCACCCGCGTGGTCCCGATCAGCAAAATCAATGAATTCACCCTCGTCGGCCCCGCGCCGGAGACGATCGAGGAAGAGGTGATCCGTACCGGTCTGAAGCTCCGCGTGGACGGTCCGAAACCCGATGAGAACGTCACGGCCGGGCTGTCGTACGTGCAGCAGGGCTTCAAATGGGTGCCGCAATACCGCGTGATGCTCGGTGACGACGGCCGGGCGAAGATCACCCTGCAAGCCGCGCTGGTCAACGATCTGATCGACGTGGAGGACGCCACCGTGCGGTTGGTCGTCGGCGTGCCGACCTTCGCCTTCAAGGGGCAGACTGACCCGATCAGTTTGCAGGTCGCCTACGATCAGGTGACTCGGGCGACCAATGGCGCAGTCGACCGCTACGACTTTAACGGCAACGGCGCGTTGCTGATGAACAGCATTCAAACGCAGGTCCGAATGGGACGCGGCCGGCGGGAGGCGGAAGCTGCTCCCGCCCCGGAGGTGACCGGCGGCGCCCGTACGGAGGATCTCTACGTCTACACGCTCGAACACGTCACGCTCGCCAAGGGGGAGCGGATGACGGTCACGGTCAAGGAGTTCGACGTGCCCTACGAGGATCGCTACGAGGCGCTGCTGCCGGTGATCCCGCCGCGGGAACTGCTGTCCGACGACAACGAACGCCGCCGCGTCGGGAGCCTGATCGCCGCCAGCACGGTCGAGCATTCCGTCACGCTCACCAACGAGACCGACGCCCCCTTCACCACCGCCCCGGCGCTGCTGTACCGCGACGGGCAGATCCTCGCCCAGTCGTTGATGACCTACGCCGCCCCCGGCGGCACGAGCGACGTGAACCTCGGGACCGCGGTCGAGGTTCGCACCGACGTGACGGAGTCAATCACCGGCCGTAAGGACGAACCCAACCTGCGGGGCATGGACCGCTTCGAGCGGATCATGCTGAAGGGTTCCATCGACATCACGAACCGTCGGCCGGAAGCGACGACCGTGAACCTCACCAAGCTGGTCCCCGGCGAGGTGACCGCGGTCTCGAACGAAGCGAAGAAGCGGGAACTCGGCCCCGCGGACATGGCCGGCTACCCGGACGGGGCGATCAACCTGTCCCGCTACGGCGTGCCCAACTGGTGGGTCTCGCTGAACCCGACCACCGAGATCGAATGGGAAGTGTCCGTTCCGCCCGGCAAGACCGTCACCGTCACCTACGAGTGGCAGTACTTCTGGCGCTGGTGAGCCGACCCTTCGGAGAGTGAGAACGACCGCGAGCCGGGGGGTTTATCCCTCCGGCTCGTTTCGGTTCATCGAGCATGAAGATCCTTCTACCCGGCGGCTGCGGTCAGGTCGGCACGGTCCTCGCCCGTCACTTCGTTCAAAGCGGGCATGAGGTCGTCGCCCTCAGTCGTTCGCCGCAAGCGGCGCGGGGCTATCCGGCTCGCGTGGTCGGTTGGGACGGGGCGACTCTGGGCGACTGGACGAAGGAACTGGCGGACGCGGAGGTCGTCATCAACCTTGCCGGCCGCAGCGTGAACTGCCGCTACCACGCGCAGAACCGGGCCGCGATCTTGAATAGCCGCCTCGATTCGACCCGCGTCCTCGGCGAAGCGCTCGCCGCCTGTCCGTCGCCGCCGCGGGTCTGGCTGAACAGTTCGACCGCCACGATCTACCCGCACACGGTCGATCCGCCGGGCAATACGGAGGCCGACCCGATCGGCAACAAGCCGGACCCGCCGGACACCTGGGCGTTCAGCTTCGACGTCGCCAACCGCTGGGAGGAAGCCGCGATTGCGTTTAAGCCGCAACTCGATCGTACCCGGCTGGTTCTGCTTCGCACCGCGATCGTGATGAACCCCGACCGCGGCAGCGCCTTCGCGGTGTTTCGGAACCTCGTCAAAGCTCGGCTCGGCGGGCGACAGGGGGACGGCTCGCAGTACGTCAGTTGGATCCACGACGCGGACCTCTGCGCCGCGGTCGATCGGCTCATCGCCGACGACTCGTTCGCCGGCCCGGTGAATCTGGCGGCGCCGAATCCCCTACCGAACGCGGCGTTCATGGCCGCGCTGCGGGAGGCGTGCGGCGTGCGAATCGGGTTGCCGGCGACCGCCGCGATGATCGAACTCGGCACGCTGTTCATGCGCTCGGAGAGCGAACTGGTGCTGAAGAGCCGTCGCGTCATCCCCGCCAAACTGACGAACGCCGGATTCACGTTTCAATTCCCCGAATGGCCCGCGGCCGCCCGGGAGCTGGTGCAGCGGTTCGACGCCGCTACGCCTCGATCGTGAGGGACGCCGTCGTCGCCCGGGCCTGACAGGCGAGGATGTAGTCGGCCTGTTCCTCTTTCTGGCTGAGGGCGTCGCGGTGGGCCATCGTCACCGCCCCTTCCGTACACCGCACCTTGCACTGCCCGCAGATGCCGGATCGGCATTCGTAGGGGATCGCCGCCCCGACCGATTCGGCGGCTTCGAGGACAGTCGTCTCGCCGGGGACCGCGGCAGTGAGGTTCGATCGTGAGAAGGCGATCGCCGCGGACTCGACGGGGGCGTCGCCCTCGTGGGCCTCCGAATGTTGGGGCGGCGCTCCGGCGACGAACTCCTCGACCGTGATCCGCTCCGGCGGGACGCCCTGCGACGTCAGCAGGTCGCGGGTCGCCGCCATCATCGGCTCGGGGCCGCACAGGTAGACCGGCAAGTCGCTGAGATTCGGCACAAATTCGGCGAGTCGCTCCGCCGTCAGCCGACCGGCCGCCACGTCATCGCCGTCGGCGTCTTCACGGGTGAGCGTCGTCAGCAGATGCACGTTCGGGAATCGTGCGGCGAGCGATCGGAGCTCCGCTTCGGCGATGCGATCCGCGCGGGTCTTCTGGACGTTCGCCACGTAGATCTCCCCCGGCCAGGAACGATCCGTCAGCGATCGCAGGAGGGACAGAATCGGCGTGACGCCCACCCCGCCGGCGATCAGCACCACGCCCGCGGCGGTGGGATCCGGGGCGAATAGGAACTTCCCCGCCGGGCCGGCGACGGTCAGCAGATCGCCTTCGGCGACCGTGTCGTGCAGCGCCTGGGAGCCGAGACCGTTCGGATCGCGCTTCACCGTGAGTTCGCAGAACCCGCGGCGAGTCGGCGAAGACGAAATCGAATAGGGACGCCGCAGCGTCGCCGGTTGGTCGACGCCCCCCTCGCCGGGAACCTGCACCGGGAGCGACACGGTGAGGTACTGCCCGGCCTCATAGTCGAACGGCAGATCGCCGCCGTCGGGGGCGATCAGCCGAAAGGTTTTGACGTCCGGCGTCTCCTCGAAGATCCGGGCGACCTTCAACGGTCCCCGCCAGTGCTTCGACTTGGCGGTCGCGGCCACGGTCGCGGGGACCGTCGCCGCATCGGCGGCGATCTTCAGTTCGCGGTAGTGCTTGATCGCCCGAAAGCCGAGCAGCAGTCCCAGGACGGCGGCGAAGGCGAGCGGCAATCGCACGTCGCTTTTGACCTGCATATAAAAATGCAGCACGCCCGCGGCGGCGGAGAGATACGCCAGGCGGTGCAGCCGCTTCCACCAGACCGGCCCTATCCGCCGAATCATGCCGCCGGTGGAGGTGACCGCCAGCGGAACCATCGCCACCAGGGCCACGGCGCCGACCTGCAGATAGCGGCGGGCGAGCAGTTCGTCCCACACGCTTGAGAGAATCCCCGCTCGCTCCCACACGACATACACGACGACGTGCACGATCGCATACAGAAATGCGAACAGCCCCAGCGCCCGCCGCACCGCGATCACGGCGTTCCAGCCGGTAAGCAGTCGAATCGGCGTGACGGCCAGCGACAGCAGCAGAAAGATCAGCGACGTCAGCCCGGAGGTGTGCAGCGCCGCGTTCACCGGATCGCCGCCGAGGTTCCCCCGAGTCGCATCCCAGATCAGCAGCGCCAGCGGCACCAATCCATTCAGGGTCGCCAGCAGCTTGAGAAACTTCGCATCGAACACCGGTGCGTCCCGCCCGGCCGATCCGGGAGCGGCGACCGAGGGGCTGGCAACGCTCAAAACATCTCCGTCAGGTCGATGCCGTTATAAAGGTGGGCGACCTGATCGGCGTACCCGTTGAACATCAGCGTCGGCCGTCGGCCCGGCAGGCCGATCCGTCGCTCGGTCGCCTGACTCCACCGCGGATGGTCGACGTTCGGATTCACGTTGGCGAGGAACCCATATTCGTTCGGCGCCGCTTCGTTCCAGGTGGCGATCGGCTGCGTATCCGTCAGCGTGACCTTCACAATCGATTTGATCCCTTTGAAGCCGTATTTCCACGGCACGACCAACCGCACCGGCGCCCCGTTCTGCGGGGCGAGCTCCCGGCCGTACAGCCCCAGCGCCAACAACGTGAGCGGATGCTGCGCCTCCGAGAGCATCAACCCTTCGACGTACGGCCAATCCAGCACGTTCGTCCTCTGCCCCGGCATCCGCTCCGGGGCGTAAAACGTTTCAAAGGCGACGTACTTCGCGGCGGCGGTCGGGCGGACGGCGTCCAACAACGCGGACAGGGGGATGCCGGCCCACGGCAGCACCATGCTCCACGCCTCGACGCAGCGCATCCGATAGATACGCTCCTCCAACGGTGCCAGCGCTTTGAGCTGCGGCAGCGTGAAGGTGCGGGATTCCTCGACCAAACCGCCGACTTCCAGCGTCCAGTCGTCGGTCTTGAAGTCGGCCGCGACCGTCGCGACGCCGGCCTTATCGGTCGTGAACTCGTAGAAGTTATTATAAGTCAGCGCGGCGACGCGCTCGGTCAGCGGCTCGTCGACCGTGAAGCCGCGTTCGGCCCGCTCGGCGTCGGTCAGTTCCGCGGGTTCTTCGGGCGGCGGTTCCGGCTCCTCGCCGGCTGTGGCGGGAGTTGATGGAGCCTCCGGCGTTTCCGTGACGGATCGATCCAACCCGGCGAGCTTCTCCGTCTCCGCCCCGAGGTCGCCGTCCGCGGCGCCGTTCGTCCCGAGGCGGTACAGCCCCGCGGTGGCCGCGGCGCTGCCGGCCAGCACGCCGGCTTGCAGCAGCCGGCGCCGATTCAAATACACCGGATACGGCGTGACCGGATCGGCGTCGTGATCGTGGGACACGGCGGGCAGCGGGCGAGAGGGCGGGCGATCGGAACGGAGACGTCCCGATCACGGTCGGCGTCCCTTCTAGGGGGTCGCCCCCCCGCCGACAAGCCGGGCCGACGGCCGGCCGCGCTGTCGTTCAGCGACTTTCGGCGATGGTGAAGCCGACTTTGATCGTCACCTGATAGTGCTGCACCTTGCCGTCCTCGAGGTGGCCGCGGGTCTCGACCACTTCGAACCAACGCATGTCCTTGATGGTCTGGCCGCAGCGGTTGACGGCGTTCTGAATGGCGTCCTCGATGCTGGTCTCGGAGGAGCCGACGAGTTCGAGCTTCTTGTAGACGTGGTCGCTCACGGCGGGCGGGGCGGTTGGGGGAGGGGTGGAAAGGAATTGCGTGCCCGAGGAGTGTAGAACCGGACGGCGTCGTGCTCACCGGGCCGACCCCTATCCCTGAATGCCCCACGTTTTGCTCAATCGGATTGCTCCCCCGATGCCCGATCCCGTCTTCCTTGCCGTCGATCTGGGAGCCGAAAGCGGCCGCGTGATCGCCGGTCGCTTCACGCCCCCGACCTCCGAAGCGAGCGGCGAGGGCGGGACGGTGGCGCTGGAAGAGGTCCATCGCTTCCCGAACGGTCCCGTCGCGATTCCCGGTCCCGACGGGGCGCTGTCCCTGCGATGGGATCTGCCGGCGCTGTGGAAAGAGATCGTCATCGGGCTGACGAAGGCCGGCACGCGGTACAGCGGGGAGGTCGTCAGCATCGGCGTGGATACTTGGGGCGTCGATTACGTCCTGCTAAGCGAAACTGGCGAGGCCCTCGGTCTGCCGTGGAACTACCGCGACGCCCGCACCGAGAACGCCTTCGACGAAGCGTTCGCCGACGTGCCGCGCGAGGAGATCTTCGCCGGCACCGGGATTCAATTCCTGCCGTTCAACTCGCTGTACCAACTGCGGGCGACGCGGCGGGATCATCCGGAATTGCTCGCCGCGGCGACGCGGCTGGTCCTCATGCCGGACTGGTTCCACCGCTGCCTGTGCGGGTCGGAGGCCGTCGAGTTCACCAACGCGACCACCACGCAGCTAGTCGATCCGAAGACCCGCGATTGGAACCGCGACCTGATCGCGAAGCTCGATCTGCCGGATCGCATCTTCGGCCCGATCGCGGCGCCGGGTACGGAGCTGGGCACGCTGTTCCCCTCGCTGTCGCAGCAAACCGGCCTGCCGGAAAGCGTGAAAATCGTCGCCCCCGCCACGCACGACACCGGCAGCGCCGTCGCCGCGGCGCCGACCGAACGCACCGGCCACGCCGATTGGGCCTACATCTCCAGCGGCACTTGGTCTCTGGTGGGGATCGAAACGCAGGGGCCCGTCCTGGGCGAGCAGGCGCTCGCGGCGAACGTCACCAACGAGGGCGGCGTCGACGGCACGAACCGCCTGTTGAAGAACGTAATGGGCTTATGGTTGGTGCAGGGCGTGCGGCGGTCGTTCGCCCGGGGCGGCGACGACTTGGACTACGCCGAACTGACCCGCCGGGCGGCCGCCGCCGAAGGACTGGTGAGCCTCATCGACCCGGACGATCCCCGGTTCCTCGCCCCGACGGACATGGCCGCGGAGATCGTGGGCTACTGCCGCGAGACCGGGCAGCCGGAGCCGGAGGACATCGCGGCGATGGTGCGCTGCTGCCTGGACAGCCTCGCCCTCCGCTACGCCGCGGTGCTGGAGACCCTCGCGGACCTCACCGGCGAGCGCCCGCAGGTGGTGCACGTGATGGGCGGCGGCTGCCGGAACGGTCTGCTGAACCAACTGACCGCCAACGCCTGCGGAGTCCCGGTGTTGGCCGGGCCGGTCGAGGCGACGGCGTTGGGCAACGTCCTCATGCAGATGCGGGCGGCGTTCGAGATCGATTCGCTCGCCGAGCTGCGGGCCGTCGTGCGACGTAGTGAAGAGGTGACGCGATTCGAGCCGAACGCCGACGACGACTGGGCCGCCGCGAAAACGCGGCTGCGGAAACTCTCCGATCGAGCCTGACCGCTTGCGGTTTTGCGGCGCCTGGACATCCTAAGCGCCCGCAAAACCGCTAGCGACGCCCGCCCCGATGGCCCTGTTCGAGAAGTTTAAGTCCGGTCTGCAGAAGACCCGTCAGGTGCTCAACACCGACGTGCGCGATCTGTTCAAAGCCGGCGCGATCCTCGACGAGGAAATGCTGGAGGAGTTCGAAGGGCGCCTGATCCGCAGCGATATGGGCGTCGAGGCCGCCGACGAGATCGTCGCGGAGCTGCGCAAGCAGCACCTCGGGCGCACGGTCGACCCGCAGGCGATCGCGGAGACCGTCAATGCGAAGCTCCGCGACCTGCTCTCCGGCGAGGACCGCGCGGAGGGGGGCGAAGAGGAGAACGCGGATCCGCTGACCCGGCTGAACCTCAACCCGGACGGACCGACGGTCATCCTGGTCTCCGGCGTGAACGGCGTGGGGAAGACCACCTCGATCGCGAAGCTGGCGAAGCTGCTGACCGACGCGGGGCAGTCCGTGGTGCTATCCGCCGGCGACACTTTTCGCGCCGCCGCGGTGGAGCAACTGACGATGTGGGCCGGTCGGATCGGCTGCGAGATCGTCACCGGCGAGGCGAACAGCGACCCGGCGAGCGTCGCCCACCGCGGCGCCGCGCGGGCCAAGGAACTCGGGGCGGACGTGCTGATCCTCGACACCGCCGGTCGGCTGCAGACGCAAACCAACCTGATGAACGAACTGGGGAAGATCCGCCGGGTCGTCGGCAAGCAGATCGACGGGGCGCCGCACGAGAGTCTGTTGGTGATCGACGCCACCACCGGGCAGAACGGACTGAGTCAGGCGGAGAAGTTCTCCGAAGCCGCCGGCTGTACGGGCATCGTGCTGAGCAAACTCGACGGCAGCGCCAAGGGCGGCGTCGTCATCCCGATTCGCCGTCGCATGAGCATTCCCGTCAAATTCGTGGGTCTCGGCGAGGGGCTGGGGGATCTCGCGGTGTTCGAGCCGGAGAAGTTCGTGCGGGCCTTGGAGATCTGACGCGGCGAAAAAGCGGACTGATCCATCCTTTTTCGGGACCGCAAGCGGAATTCGATTTTTCGACGGCGAATTCGGGCGCGAATAGGTGGGGTTCTGAGGTCCTCGACCGAGAAATGGAATTTTCGGTCCCTTTTTCTTGGGAGAGATAAAGGGTCGGGCGGCCTGCGGCGCCGATGTATTGCGAGGGGGAACGCCCGCACCACCGCGCCAAGGCGTGCGGGCGGCCGTCCCCCACTCCTGCGTCGACCCGCACTCGAACGACGCCGGAACGCCGTCGGTCATGGAGGCCCACGGCGGTCACGGACGACCCTTCACCTTTAGGAGTTTTTTATGTTGCGCCTTAGCGACACCGCCCTTTGGCGGGCCGGTCGCCGGTGGGCGTGGGCCGGCGGATTCGGCCTGCTGCTCTCCGGAACGACCTCGGCGATGGCCCAGGACTGCGCCCCCGTTTGCGCCGCCCCGGGCGGTTGCGATCCGGTTTGCGCCGCCCCCTCAGGCTGCACCTCCAACTACGATGCCCTGACCCACGGCGCCGTCGGCTGCGGCTCCGTCGTCGGTAGCTGCTGCGACGCCGGTTGCGCCGACGGCTGCGACGGTTGCGGCACCGACTGCTGCAACCTCGGCGATCCGTGGCGCCTGACCGACTGCCTCGACCTCAGCTGCCTGGATCTGGGCAGCTGCTGCGACACCGGCTGCGATACCGTTTGCGACGACGGCTGTGCCGTGGGTTGCGACGGCGGCCTGTGCGGCGACGAAGGCGGCCCGGTGATCGGCGGCTGGGTTCAGTTCGGCTACCACAACAAGTCGACCGGCCAGTTCAACAACCGGCCGGACCAGTTCGCCAACCACCAGAGCTGGGTCTACATCGAAGACGTCGCCGACGGGTCCAACGGTTGGGACCTCGGTTACCGCGCCGACTTCATGTACGGCCTGGACGCCGGCGACACCCAGTCGTTCGGCAACCCGCCGAACACGTTCGACAACCAGGCGAACCCCAACAACTTCTTCAACCGCGGCGCCTACGGCTTCGCGATTCCGCAGTTGTACGCCGAGGCCGCCTACGGCGACTTCAGCGTCATCGCCGGTCACTTCTACACGCTGCTCGGCTACGAAGTCGTTACCGCTCCGGATAACTTCTTCTACAGCCACGCCCTCACGATGTACAACGCGGAGGCGTTCACGCACACCGGCGTGCTGACGACCTACCAAGCGTCCGACGACCTCACGCTGTACAACGGCTACACCTTCGGCTGGGACACCGGCTTCGAAGACTTCAACGACGGCGACAACAGCGACGGGTCGAACTACCTGGGCGGAGCCAGCGTCGCGCTGACCGACAGCATCACGCTGACCTACATCAACACCTGGGGCGACCTCGGCACCATCGGCGAAGGCTACACCCACAGCATCGTCGCCGACTGGCAGATGGACGACGACTGGAACTACGTGTTCCAGTCGGACTACTACGACGTCAACCGCGGCGGCGTGGACTTCCAGTACTACGGCGCCAACAACTACCTGTTCTACACGATCAACGACTGCCTGGCGGTCGGCGGTCGCGCCGAATGGCTCAAGGTGGACGGCGAGAGCATCTACGAAGTCACCGGCGGCGTGAACATTCGCCCGACGGCCAACCTCGTGATTCGTCCCGAGTACCGCTACCAGTTCGGCTCGGCCGCCGGCTACGCCGCCATCGGCGACGGCACCGCGGTCGTCGATCAGGGCATCTTCGGCGTCGATGCCATCCTGACCTTCTGATCCCCTCCCCGGCGCCTTGCCGGGGACGAGTCAGCAGGGACGGAGACGACAAGTACGGAAGTTTGAGGAGTTCGGTCGCCGGCAGGGTGAAGTTCGCCCAGTCGGCTGACCGATAAGAACAGCATCGGACCGACGCTCTTCGAGCTGAGGTCCACAAGCTACGGCCCCGACATCCCGACCGGCTGAAACCCCGCAACGATCGCCCTCGGGCGTGAGTCGCGGTGTCCAGGACGGACCCGTCAGTCGGCGGCCAGGAAACGCCGTCGTTCGCCTCCGGGCGAACGGCGGCGTTTCTGTTTGCGCAGACAGTAGGCACCGGCGCCTGCCCGCCCACGCAGCATTGCTCACACAAAGTGCATCAATGCACCAACAAGAGGCACCCGAACACGCGGCGATCGGGTTTTGGGCGAATTCGCCACGGAAATCCCCGGGAATTGCCAAACCTCCGTTGTGAGACGCTCGCGACGCATGCTCAGCTGATCCACAATCTGGCTCGCCGCTGTGGCGCTCTCGTGATTCGATCCGTGAGCTGCCGCCGCCCGGCCTTCCCGCCTCTCTTCCCCGCCGCTCGCTTCGACTCGCGATGACGTCACTTTCCACCACCCGCCCGGGGGCCTGGCTCCCGCTCCTGTTCGCCGCACTGCTGTGCACGGCGCCGTCCTCCGCCTACGCGCAGGACGACGGCATGGCCGAGGCCGATCCGACGTTGGAGATCGTCGAGGAAGATCTGGCCGCCCCTGAAGATCCGGTGACGGAAGAACCCGCTCCGCCGATCGTCGCGACCGCGGCCGACGTCGACGCCCAGGTCGGCTACACGATCGACAACCTGTTCCTGTTCTTCTGCGCCGTGCTGGTGCTGTTCATGCAGGCTGGCTTCGCCATGGTGGTGGCGGGCTTCTGTCCGTCGAAGCACACGGTCAACATTCTCTTTAAGAACGCCTTGGACCTCGGCGTCGGCGTGCTGCTGTTCTACCTCATCGGGTTCAACCTGATGTATCCGGGTGACGAAGGCCTGATCGCGGACGGGTACGTCGGCAAGATCGCCGTCGGGATGGATGCGACGACCGCCCCGGGCGCCGGCACGCTGAACCCGCAGATCGACTTCCTGTTCCAGGTCGCCTTCGCCGCGACCGCCGCGACGATCGTCGCCGGCGCCGTCGCCGGTCGAATGAAGTTCGGCGCCTACCTTGTCTACTCCGCCATCCTGACCGGCCTCGTTTATCCGATCAGCGGGTACTGGAAATGGGGCGGCGGGTTTCTGGAGCAAGCGGGCTTCTACGACTTCGCGGGCTGCGGCGTGGTGCACATGGTCGGCGGCTTCGCCGGCCTGGCAGGCGCTTTAGTCCTCGGCCCCCGTCTGGGTCGATACACGCCGGACGGCAAGCCGATCGCCGCGCCGGGCCACAGCTTGCCGCTGGCTACGCTGGGAACGTTCATCCTGCTGATCGGCTGGTTCGGATTTAACCCGGGTTCGCAGCTGGCGATCTACGGCAGCGAGAACACCGACGCCGTCTCGATCATCGCGGTCAACACGCTGCTCGCCGCCTCCGCCGGCGCCGTCGTGGCGACGTTCGTCAGCTGGGGGATGTTCGGCAAGCCGGACCTCTCGATGGGGCTGAACGGCATGCTCGGCGGCCTGGTCGGCATCACCGCGAACTGCGACGGGGTGACCAACAGCTCGGCCCTGATCATCGGCGCCGTCGCCGGCGCCTTGGTCGTCGCGGCGATCATCGCGATGGACAAGTTGAAGATCGACGACCCCGTCGGCGCCTTCCCGGTCCACGGCGTCTGCGGCATGTGGGGCCTGCTGGCGATCCCCATCTTCGCTACCTACGGCCTCAACGATGCTGGCGAGCAGTACGGCACGTGGGGAGCACAGATCACCGGCTTGATTTGCTACGCGATCTGGGCGTTCGCCACGATGTACGTGCTGTTCTTCGGTCTGAAGATGATCGGCTTCCTGCGGGTCAGCGCCGAGGACGAAGAACGCGGCCTGGATATCTCCGAGCACGGCATGACCGCCTACTCGACCTGATCCCGAGCCGGCTTCAAGAGCAGCTGCGGAACGCCCGCCCGTCCCGGTTCCGACCGGGGCGGGCGGTTTTTTTTCATGCTTCGACCATCTGGATAGCGAGGCCAGGCCGGCTCGTTCGTTCTTCCAAGACGCCTCGACGCAGCGCCTGCCAGTGCGCCCGTTGGATAAGTTCGGCGCTCGCCTGTGAGCCCGAAGCGCAAGCGAGACCCGGAACCGCCCCGCCTCGCTTGCGCTTCGGGCTTACGAAGGGCTTCGCAGACCGCCACGGCAATCCGTGAAACGTCCTAAAAGATCGCCATTCCGCCGAGCAGGGCGAAGATGGTCGCGACCACGCCGATCACTCCCAGCGTGACGGCCCATTGCGGAACGTTTCGCAGGGCCGTGCTGCGACCGGGGGTGATGTAGTCGCCGCAATACGGGCAGCGCTGGGTTTCCTCGTAAACCGGCTCGCCGCAGGACGGGCACGGCAACTCCTCGGCGTCGTCGTCGCCGTAGGCGTCGTCCTCGTACGGTTCGAACTCGCCGGAGTCGTCGTCCCACGCCATCGCATCTTTGCGGTTCGGGTACAAAAAAGCGTCCCGGACGCTCGGAGCGACCGGGACGCGAGAGCGGGTCGAACCGACTCAGCCCTGCTTCATCAACTCGACCACCTTCTGGGCGATCGCGGCGACCAGCGGGTCGTCCTTGAGCGGCGGGGTGGGCGGCAACTCGCCGGAGGCCTTGCCGGCTGGCTTGCCGATCGGGCCGAAGCTCGGCGGGGGATTAAACGCCTTGGGGGCGTACAGGTTCTCGCCTTCGCTGTCGTAGACTTCGCGGAACGCGGTGTTCCCGACGAGGTCGGCGTCCGGGTAATGGAACCGGGGATCGTCGAAGCCGAGCTTCTGCTTCAGCTCCAGCAGTTCGCGGGTGTGACGCTCCGCGAGGTAGTCGATCGGCCCCATCTGCTTGGCGAGCAGCAGGATGCGGCAGTAGCTGTCCAGCACCTCGGTCTTCCAGTACGCCTCTTCCAACGTCTTATCGTAGGAGATCGTGCCGTGATTCTTGAGAATCAGGTGGTTCGTGCCCTTCAGATACGGCAGCACGGTATCCGCGAACACCTGCCCGCCGGGCGTCTCGTACGCGGCGAAGGGGGTTTCGTGCAGGAAGACCTCGACTTCCGGCAGCACGCCCTGCGGGATCGGCTCGCCGGCGACGCCGAAGGCGGTCGCGTGCGGCGGGTGGCAGTGCACGCAGCTCTTCACGTCGTCCCGGTTCCGCATGATCGACAGGTGCAGCAGGATCTCGCTGGTGCGTTTCCGCTGGCCGTAGATCTGGTTGCCCTGCATGTCCACGCCGCAGATGTCCTCGGGGGTCATGAACCCCTTGCAGATCATCGTGGGCGAGCACAGCACCATGTCTTCGCCGACGCGGACGGAGATATTCCCGTCGTTCGCCGCGGCGTAGCCCTTGTTATAAAGCCGGCGGCCGATCTCGCAGATCTCCTCCTTGACCGCGTCGTCGTTCAGTTCGGGGGCGTCGTTGGGGAAGTCGACGCGGAGGTGTTCGGGGATGGCCATGAGCGAGGCAGATCGAGATTGGCTGGAGTGATTCGGCGGGCAGGTTACAGAACCAAGGCGGAGAGAGCCTCGCCGTTAACGACTCGGCGCTCGCAATCTTCATCCGGTCCGAAACCGCCCCGTAACGGTCGCTACAAGCGATCCACGCCGGGGGTGAAGTCGCTGTCCGACGACAGCGACAGGCAGAACTCGCAGAGCAGATCGGCGGCGGCGTCCAGATCGTCCATCGAGATCACCTCGACCGGACTGTGCATATATCGCAGCGGGATGCCGACGATGCCCGTCGCCGGGCCGCCCCGGGTCAGTTGGATCGCGTTGCCGTCGTTCGACGCCCCGCGCGACAGCGCGGAGACCTGCACCGGCAGTTCATGTTCTTCGCCCAGCTGGACGAGCGAGCGAAACAGCGGCGTATTGATGTTCGGCCCGCGGAAGGCGACCGGGCCGCGGCCGATCCGCACGTCGCCCACCTCGCCCTTCTCGACGGTCGGGCAGTCCGAAGCGTGCGTCACGTCCACGGCGATGCCGACGTGCGGGTCGATCCGGTGGGCCGCGGTCTTCGCGCCCCGCAGACCGATCTCTTCCTGCACGGTGGAGACAGCGAAGATCGCGGCCTCGGGCTTCCGAGCCGCGGCCCGGCGGGCCGCTTCGACGATCACCCACACGCCCACGCGATCGTCCATCGCCGGTCCGGCCAGCACGCCGCCCCGCAGCGCCCGATACCCCAGCCGCAACGTCACCGGATCGCCGACGGCGACCAACTCCAACGCCTCCGCCTTACCTTCCACCCCCAGATCGACCCACAGATCCTTCACCTCGGGCACCTGCTTCCGTTCGTCCTGGGAGAGCAGGTGAATCGCCTTCCGGGCGATCACGCCGGCGACCGGACCGTCGGCGCCGTGCACTTCGACGGCCTGGCCGATCAGCGTTTGCACGTCCCAGCCCCCGACCGCGGAGACCCGCAGGAAGCCCTGATCGTCGATGTGCTGGACGACCAGCCCGATCTGGTCGCAGTGACCGGCGAGCATTACCCGCAATTTGTCGGCGCCGAGGCCGTCCTCGCCGGCGTTCACCGCCGCGGTCAGATTCCCGTGCCAGTCGGTGGAGACCTTGGCCCAACCGGCGGCGTACTCGCCCACGACCGCTTGAATGCCTTCCTCATAGCCGCTGGTGCCGGGCGTGAGGAGCAGTCGGTCGAGAAACTCGCGGGCGTCGTCGGTCATCGGCACGACGGGGGGGAGCGACGGGGGAAGCAAAATCAGATCGGTCGATCTCGGCCCGCGTTATACCCGGCTCGGGGGAAGACGGCGACCGACCGATGTCGGCCGACCGACGCCGGCCGAAAGTAATCCATCAGTCAGATCAAATGCTTGCCCGGATCAGATTGTGACGGTAATCTCGCATCGGCCGGACCCGATTCAAAGTTTCCGATCCGGATCGCCCGACCGACCCCGCGACGATGCCGGGGTTGCCCCCGCTTTGCCGAAGGATGCGGCCGATGATCGCTACAATCGACCGTTTCGAAACCGAAACGCTTCCCCCCCGCAGAGAGACCGTCAGCGATGCGGTGAACCGGCTGGTTCGGGACCGCACCGGGGCGTTGCTTCGCGACCTTCGAGTCGACGTCGCCCCGGCTCCGAGCGCCGATCGCGAGTTCTCCATCATCCTCACCGGCCGGTGCGGGACGTTCTACTGCAAACAACTGGCCGGCGTCGCCGCGATGGCCGCCGCCCCCGGCGGGGTCGTTCGGAACCGCATCGCGGTCGGCTGAGAAGCCCGCTCCGGGGGGCACGTCGGATCGCTCCTTACCGCCCCGCGGGCATCACCGGCCGGGCCGACATCCGCGGGCGATGGCTCTCGCTCAGGATCGTCCCGATCTCGCTCGGCGCCAGCGCGACGACGCGACCGGCCGTCTCGACCCGAGCCAGCGGCAATTCGCGGGCCGCGGGCGGTTCCCGACGGGTCGGCAGCGGGTTGCTCCCCAGCGAGAAGGGCCAGCGTGAGGTCGCCTCGCGACGGGCGGAGCGCGACTCCGGTTCCGGCGCTCCGGCGAAGGTGAGGGTGATCGGTTCGTCCTCGCCGAACTGCACCGCCAGCCGGACGCAACCGTCTTCACAGGTTCCGAGATCCGTGAAGCGGACCGCTTCCCGGCTCGGGTCCGCCGTGCGGGCGGCAACCAGCGGCCGCAGTTCCTGCTCCTCGCCGCGAGCGACGTCCGCCGCGTGGAACACCGCCGACGGCAAGCCCCAGGCCCGGTCGGCGGTCAGAATCATGCCGTGACGCGGGTCGGCCGTGACGGACACGCTCTGACGCAACGCCTCCGCGGCGACCGCCGGCAGTTCGCCGGAGACCGCGGCCGCACACCGTACCAACGCCGCCGGCGGGAGATTCGCCACCGTCTGCGGATCGCGGAGCCGCTCAACCAGCTTCGCCCCGGCCCCTTCCAGATGCGTGCCGGCGTCGGCGTACACCACGCACAACGCGGCGGAGGATTGTTCGCTCTCCAGGTCGGAATCGAGGTTCCGCAGCACGGCGTCCTCGGCGGCGGCGTACCGGCGATGCTTGGCGAGCACCCCGGCCGCGGCGAGGTTCACTTCCCAGGCGTCCCCGCCGCAGGCGAGCGCCTTCTCCGCGGCGTCCGCGGCCCCGGCCACGCCGGTGTGTTCGCGGATCATCGCCACGTTCGCCCAGCCCGCGGCGAGCATCTGATCGCGACGGAAGTGCCCGCCGCCCAGCGTGGCCAAGTGGGCGTAGGTCTGCTCCGCATCGGTGAACATGCCCAACCGCTGCTGCGTGCGAGCCAGGGCGTACCAGTACGGCGGGTGATGGGTCAGGTATCGCTGGAGCCGGGTGAGGCGCCGCAAGCGGGCGTCGGCGTCCGGGTCGGCCTGCACCTCGGCGAGACGGCGGAGGTCGTCGTCGCGGACGAGCCAGCTGTCCGGGATGTTCCGCTTCCGGGCCAGCTTCCAACTGGTGTCGAGGAAGGCACCGCTCTTGTCCAGCACGCCCTTCACGCGGTCGCGATCGACCTTCCACATGCCCTGATCGCGGTCCACCTGCATCCCCCGCAGATCCCACCAGCTGCCGGCGCCGGTGCGGACGGCGCCCGCCACGTCCGCCGTCGCCGCGTGCCCCAGCAGGCTGAACGCGGTGATCGTCGTGTGCCGGGAAACGCCCCGCAGGTGCGACTGCTGCAAAATCGTGCGGTCCCGCTCCGCGATCCGAACGGCGGCGATTTCGTCGAGGACCGCGGTGTAGAGCCGCAGCACCTCTTCGTCCTCGATCGCGGCGAGGTTCAGGTTCGACAGAATGTTCGCCCGCTCCTCCGACAGCACCTGATCGGTCGGGGAACAGCGGATCCGGTACAGGCTGGCCCGGCAATAGTTGAGCGTGACCGCGGCCGACTTGCGGGCCGCCTCCTCCTTATCGAGAACGGCGGGGTCGACCAGCTCCGCGGTCGATGCGGCGGACGGCTCCACCGAGGCGACCTCAACCGAGGCGACCTCGACCGGCGGTTCGGCAGCGGACAACACCGGCGTTGCGAGCAGCAGGGCGCCGGTACAAAGAGAGCGAAACATACGGGTTCCGTGGGGC
Organism: Alienimonas chondri; assembly: GCF_013036045.1. Lineage (GTDB taxonomy): Bacteria > Planctomycetota > Planctomycetia > Planctomycetales > Planctomycetaceae > Alienimonas > Alienimonas chondri. The sequence continues at coordinate 19,505 of NZ_WTPX01000029.1, read as the reverse complement.
ACGGGCGGGGCGTCCGGGCGGCGGCTCCATCGCCGGCGGACCAATTCGGGCGGGCCGCCCCTCATGGGCGGTGAACGATCTCCGCGGGGCGGGTCGTCGAGAGGACTTCATCGCGAACGGCGTGCCGATCGCATGGCGAAACGACTCCGAAGCTACGATTGCAGGGGCGAGACGCCGTCGACGGACCGTTCCCCGAACTGTAAATCCCACAACGCCCGTGGGTCGGATGCACAACGATTCGCGAGCGAAGTATGCGCCTGCGACTCTGACGACCGTGCCGCGCCTGCCGGGTGGGCGAACCGCATCGAGCGCGAATCGACAGCCCGAGGCGCGAGCCGAGGCCGTGTTCCATGGCCGACCTCGTTCAGCCTCGCTTTAGCGCAGTCCGCGTTGATCAGTAGCGACGGCTTCCAGCCGCCGTCCGCGAGCGCAGCGAGCGGGGGCAAGTAAGGACTCGCCGAGAGTCGGCGGCTGGAAGCCGCCGCTACGACAAACTGCGGTTCGCTCTTGCCATGCCGCGCGCACGAACACGCCCCGGACGGGTGAACCGGCCGGGGCGTGGGTATGTCGACGGTCAGGTCGTTCAGGCGGCGGCCCGCATCACGCGCGGGCGGCTGGGGACGGCTTGGCGGCCGAGGCTTTTGCAGAGGGTTTGAACGACGATCTCCTGCCGTTCCTCGCCCAGTTCGGCGAAGATGGGCAGCGCCATCACTTCGTCGCAGGCCTGCTCCGCGACGGGCAGTTGGCCGCGTTTGTAGCCGAGGTCGGCGAAGCAGGTCTGCAGGTGGAGCGGCTTCGGATAGTAGACGGCGGCGCCGACGCCGGCGGCCCGCATCTTCGACAGCACGCCCTCGCGACGACCGCCCGGCACCCGGGTGACGTACTGGTTGTAGACGTGGCGACGCTCCGGCAGACGGACCGGCGGGACGATCGCATCGGCGACGCGGTAGTCGGCGAGGAGGTCGTCGTAGCGTTCCGCGTTCGCCCGGCGGGCCTCGGTCCAGTCGTCGAGGTGGCGCAGCTTCACCTTCAGCACGGCGGCCTGGAGGGCGTCCAACCGGCTGTTCAGGCCGACTTCCAAATGCTCGTAGCCGCCGACGTCGCCGTGCACACGGAGCCGCGATAACCGAGCGGCGACTTCGTCGTCGTCGGTGGTCATCATCCCGCCGTCGCCGGCGCCGCCGAGGTTCTTGGTGGGGAAGAAACTGAAGCAGGCGATCGTGCCCAGCACGCCGCTGCGGCGACCGCGGTATTCGGCGCCGATGCTTTGGGCGGCGTCTTCGATGATGTGCAGGTCGTGCTTGGCGGCGATCCGCCAGATCGGGTCCATCTCCGCGACCTGACCGAAGATGTGCACCGGCATGATCGCCTTGGTGCGATCGGTGATCGCGTCTTCGATCGCGTCGGGATCGATGTTGAAGCCGTCCGGCTCGATGTCCACGAACACCGGCGTGGCGCCGACGCGGTGGATGCTGCCGGCCGTCGCGAAGAAGGTGAACGGGCTGGTGATGACTTCGTCGCCCGGGCCGACTCCGCAGGCCATCAGGGCCAGCAGCAACGCGTCCGTGCCGCTGGCGCAGCCGATCGCGTGATCGGCGTCGCAGTACTCCGCGGCGTCGGCTTCAAAGCTCGAGACCTCTTCGCCCAGCACGAAGGACTGGTTCTCGAAGACCCGACTGACGGCCTCCATCACTTCGGTGCGAATGGTAGCGTGTTGCGCCCGCAGGTCGATGAACGGGACCGGGGTCTGATTCTGAGACATCGAGGGGCGTTGGGGCGCGGGTGTGCGTGGGAGCGTGTCGGGCGACGCGGGTCTCTCTTAGGTCCGCAAACGACGCGCGCGAAACCCCGGTCTGAAAACTTTCCTCGGCGCCGTCATTCCTGCTGACGTTCCGGGCCTTCGTCCGGCGTTTCGCCCTTCGCTGCGTCCGCTTTCGCTGCGGCCGCCTCCTCCGCCTTGCGGGCGCGGTAGTCGGCGAGCGTTCCCTCCGGGTCCGCCTCGAACGCCGCCACGCAGCCGGTGCAGCAAACGTAGTACGTCTTCCCCGCGTGGCTGACCTCGACCGTGCCGAGACCGCCGCTGACGACGCACTCCGGCCCGCCCAGCGAGCTTTCCGCCAGCCGCTGCCCCTGGCGGGTGTAGCCGACCTCCGCCACCCGGCGAAAGCGGCCGGTCGGGGAGGAACGACGCTCGATCAGCAGGGTGAACCGCTTCTCGTTGAGGCGCTTGAGCGTCAGACGGTCGGAACCGTCGTCGACGGGGAGGAATTCGACGGAGTCGCCCAGTTCCGCGGCGGTGAGGATCGACGTCGCCCCGTCGGCCTGAGTCAGCGTCGCGACGAATCCGGTTCCTTTGGGCGAGGGCCGCACCAGTAGGCGACTGAGTTCCTTCCCTTCCTCGACCTGCAGACGAACCGCCGGGCGACTCGGATCGGAGAAGTCCCAGATCCATTCCCCGGTTTCGCTCCACGCCCCCTGCCGCGAGCCGCGGCGGACCTGTCCGACGCCCCGCCACTGCCCGACGTACGGGTTGAGCGGCGCGAGCGCGAGCTTCGCGGCCTCCGGCGAGAGGGCGCCCGCCGCGGAGGCGCCGTTCTCCGCCGAAATCGCGTTCTGCCCTGCGGGGACAGGCTCGGCGGGCGGCTCCGCGAGGAGCGTCGGGAGCAGCACGGCAAGCGGGAGAATGTTCATATCTCTCCCATTCTACCGCCGCGCCCCACGCGAGTTGCGCTGCTAAACCAACTCCACCTTGATTTCTCCGCGGGTCAACGCTCGGAAGTCGGCGAGCAGGTCGTTCGTGATCGGCCCCGGCTTGCCGTCGCCGATATCACGGCCGTCCAGCGAAACCCCGGCGATCACCTCGGCGGCGCTGCCGGTCAGGAAGCACTCGTCGGCGGTGTAGATGTCGTGCCGAACCAGCGTCTCCTCCCGCACTTCGATGCCGCGGCGCTTGGCGAGTTCGATCACCGCGGCCCGGGTCAGGCCGGCGAGGATGCCGGCGTCCAGCGGGGGCGTCCGCAGCACGCCGTGCTTGATGACAAAGATGTTGTCGCCGGTGCACTCCGCGACGTGGCCGTGATGGTTCAGCATCAGCACCTCCCCCGCCCCGGCGGCGAAGCCCTCGATCTTCGCGAGGATGTTGTTGAGGTAGTTCAGCGACTTCACCCGGGCCGGCAGCGCCGCGGGGTGATTGCGAATCGTGCCCGCCGTGATCAGCTTCAAGCCGCTTTCGTACAGCTCTTTCGGGTATAGGGCGATGTCCGCGGCGATGACGATCACCTGCGGGTTCGCCGTCTTACGGATGTCCAACCCCAGCGCCCCGGCGCCGCGGGTGACGACCAAGCGAACGTAGCCGTCGGTCACGCCGTTGGCCGCGACGGTGCGTTCGACCGCGTCCTTCACCTCTGCCGGCGTCATCGGGATCTCCAGCGAGATCGCCTTCGCGGACTCGAACAGCCGGGCGATGTGGGCGTCGTGCAGGAAGACGGCGCCGCCGTAGACGCGGATGCCCTCGAAGACGCCGTCGCCGTAGAGCAATCCGTGGTCGAAGACGCTGACGGTCGCCTCCGCTTCGGGGACGAGGCGGCCGGCGAGGAAGACAGATTGGGACATGCGCGGGAGTCTAACGCCCGTTCGCCCCGCCCGGGAATCCGTCGACGCTCAGGCGGCGCGACGCAGCGGCGTTTCGATCCGGTCCTCCACCCGCCCCCGCAGCAGGCGGACGGTTCGATCGGCCGCTTTGGCCAGGGCGTCGTCGTGGGTGACCATCACGACGGTCAGCCCCTCGGCGTTCAACTCGCGAAGCAGCGCGATGACCTCCGCTTCGACCTCGCCGTCCAGGTTCCCGGTCGGTTCGTCGGCCAACAGGATCTGCGGCTCGGAGATCAGCGCCCGGGCGATCGCGGCCCGCTGCATCTCCCCGCCGGACAGTTCCTTCGGCGTATGCGTCAGCCGGTGGCCGAGGCCGACCCGGTCGAGGATGTCCGACGCCCGCTGGCGATAGACCTTGCGGTTCTTCCAGTACGCCGGCATCGAATGCCGGATCATCAGCGGGGTGAGGACGTTCTCCAGCAGCGTCAGCTCCGGCAGGAGGTGGTAGAACTGGAAGACGAAACCGAAGACCCGGTTCCGCAGCCGATCGCGGGTGCGGCTGGGGAGGTGATCGATGCGGTCGTCGCCGAGGCGGATCTCGCCGATGTCCGGCGAATCGAGCAGCCCGAGCAGGTGCATCAGCGTGCTCTTGCCGCAGCCGGACTGACCGACGACGGAGACGAACTCGCCCGGGTGGATCGTCAGATTGACGCCCCGCAGCACGTCGACGGCGTGCTCGCCCTTGCGGTACGCCTTTTCGACCGCGACGGCGTGCAGGGGTTGGGGCTGTTCGTTCATCGTGCCGGGGGGTCGATCGATGGTGAGGGGCTACTAACCCGAAGCGTCAGCGAGGGACGAACCCGAGATCGTGACCGGCCCTCGCTGACGCGTCGGGTTGGCGGACCGGCCGAAGCGATTCACTCGTACCGCAGCGCCTGCACCGGGTGCAGGGCGGCGGCGCGGCGGGCGGGCAGGATGCTCGCGGCGACGGCGATAAACACCGCCCCCAGCGCCACCCAGAACACGGTCGCCGGGTCCACCTTGGTGGGGATCTCCGGGAAGTAGTAGATCCGCTCGTCGAACACCTTCCGGCCGGTGATGTACGAGATGAACTTCTCGACTTCGTTGATGTAGTGCACGAACACCAGCCCCAGCACGACGCCGGCGCCGGCGCCGACCATCCCCAGGCTGATGCCGTAGCTGAGGAAGATGCTCAGGATGCCCCGCGACCCGGCGCCGAGGGCTTTCAGGATGCCGATGTCCCGCGTCTTCTCCACGACGATCATGTAGAAGATCGCCAGGATTCCGAACCCGGCCACGGCGACGATCAGGAACAGCAACACGTTCAGGATGGTCGTTTCCATATCGACCGCGGCCAGCAGCGGTCCCTGCTTGTCCTTCCAGGTGCCCACGCTGAACTGCTCCGCGGGGAAGGCTCGCTTGAGCGCGGCGACGGCAGCTTTCTCGTCGACGCCCTCCTTCAGCTTGATCTGAACCGTGGTGACGCTGCGGGAGAGCGGCAGGCAATCGACCTTGGGGATGGAGACCTCCTGCTGCTGCGGGTCGTACCAGTTGCCCAATCGCACCACGGCGAAGGGGCCGTCCGTGCGGACGACCTGCCCGGTCTGCTGGGCGTGCGGCCCGCTGAGCAGCCGCACCTCCCGGCCGACCTTCACGGTGCGATCGTTTTCGTCCGGTACGAGCATGCCGCGGACCTCCTGCAAGCGCTCGATGTTGCAGAAGACGACGCGGCTGTCGTACTCGCTCATGCCGCTCTTGAAGACGTCCGTGACGGTCGCGGCCATCGTGGCGGACTCCGGCGGACCGTTCCCCCCGGCCTTCACCGTGGTCAGGGAGACGCTCTGGCCGGGATGGACCAGCAGTCGTTCCTCGATCTCGCCCTCGGCGGTTTCGAAAGGCACGCTGATGAGTTGTTTGCCGACGTACAGGCGCCCGTCGAGCACGCCGTTCTTCTTGGCGACCGGCTGGGCGGACGGGGCGGCGAACGCCTCGAAGGGGTCCTGCGCGGTGGCGACGGGGGCGACTTCGCTCGGTTCAAACGTCGTGTCGCCGCCCCAATCGTCGCTGGCGGCAGCGCCGTCGTCGGTTCCCTGGGCGGAGGCGCCTGCGGCGGACACGACGCCCCCGCCGGCGTTCTGGGCGGAGGCGAGGTGATGGCGGTACATCATCATCGCCTGTTCCCGCCGGGCGATCTCCATGCCGATCGGGGTGAGGGTCCAGCCGAGCGGTTCGTTCGGCTTCCGCTCCGCCTTCGCCACGATCACGCCGTCTTTGATGACGTCCTGATAGCTGGCGAGGTTCTCCTTGAGCGGGCCGACCTTCGACTTGCCCCGCGGGTCGATGCCGATCAGCTGGACCGGGCGGTGGATCGGCTCGCCGGCGTAGTCGAAGCTCATGACGGCGTACATCTCGACCGTCGGGGTGGCGGCCTCGATCATGCCGGGGGCCGCTTCCATCGCCCGGGCGATCAACGCGTCCGGGTCTTCGTGGCCCTGCAAGCTGTGCGTTTCGATGACCACGTCGGCCAGTAGGCCGCGGATGCGGTCCTTCATCTCCGTGGTGAACCCGGCCATCACGGAGTTCACCACGATCATCGTCGCCACGCCCAGCGTGACGGAGATGATGCTCGCCAGCGCGATATAGCGGGTACGGAGGTACCGCCGGCAGAGGAGGAACTTGTACATCGCGTCCGTGCGAGCGGGGAGGCGGGGGATCCCCGGACGGGGGTTCCCCCTTGACGGGGTCCGCGGGAAGATACGGGAACTGGGTTCCGACGGAAAGATCGGTTCGCGGACGAAGGATTTCCCGGAACGCCGAGGCTCCGCAGAGCCTCGTGTTTTGGAAAGCGTGGCGGAGTTTGACGATTCGCCCGGCGAACCGGGGATCGCGTCGGACGCTCACGCGGTCGTCGCGGTCGGACCGAACACCCCGTTTGGGCACGACGCCCCGCCGTTCGGCACTCCTTTCACTCGGGCAGGACGCCCCGCCGCATGTCATCCCCAGGCGCCGATCGCGGAAGCCAGCACGCCGGGGGTCCGGTCCTGCCGGACGCACTGCGCACCATCACCGCCGCGGTCGCCGCGGCGCCGAAGGTCGTGCTGTTGCTGGTCTTGATGGCCACGGGAGCCAGCGTCGGGCTGACGCTCTGCTACCTCGGCTTCCACAGCGAGCGCGGCGATCTGATCGACCCGCGGGATCCCACCCGCGCCCACTGGGACGCCTACACCGCCCGGTTCGACGACGGGAACGACTTCGTCGTCGCCGTCGAGGGCGAGAACCCCGGCGCCGTCCGCAGCGCGATCGACGATCTCGCGGAGCGGCTGAACCGGGAACCGGAGACGTTCGGGTCCGTCCTCTCTCGCATCAACACGACCCGCAGCCGTCGCAAGGGGCTGCAAAGCCTGTCGCCCGAAGAGCTGGATCGCGTCTCCGAGCGGGTCGCGGAGTTCTCCCCGATCCTCCGCGGCGACGCCAGCCGCGCCCGGCTCGACGTGCAGATCCATGCCCTGACGGTGAAGCTGGACAAAGCGGTCAAGAGCGGGCGGGACGCCGAGGTTCGCGAAGTCGCCGATCGCGCGGAACGGCTCGCCGACGGGCTGACCTCCCACGTGGGCGATGCAAATAACTTCCGCTCGCCCTGGCCGAGCCTGGTCGGCGGGGACGGCTCCGCGGAGATGACCCGCGAACTGGGCGGAGCGACCTATTTCCTGAACGACGCCGGCACGCTGGGGCTGATCCGCGTCGCCCCCGCCCGCACGGCGGACGGCCCGACGTCGCCCGAAGCGGTGCTTGATCGGCTCCGCACCGTGGCCTCCGCGGTCGAAGCGGACCGCGGCACGGTCAAGGTCTCCGTCACCGGCGTTCCGGCGCTGGAGATCGACGAAGTCCGCCGCGGTCGGGCCGACATGCTCCGCGCCGGCGCCGTGGCGTTCGCCGCGGTCGGCATCCTGCTGCTGATCGGCTTCCGGGGCGTGAAGCACCCGGTGCTGGCCCTGTTCGTGCTGGCCGTGGGACTCGCCTGGAGCTTCGGCTTCACCACCTTCGCGGTCGGGCACCTGAACATCCTCAGCGTGTCCTTCGCGGTGATCCTGATCGGGCTGGGGATCGACTTCGGCATCCATTACCTCGCCCGTTACCTCCAGCATCGCAGCGAGGGACTGGACCTGGAAGACGCCCTCTGCGAGACCGCGGCGGGCGTGGGCGTGGGCATCACCACGGCCGCGGTGACCACGGCGCTGGCCTTCTTCTGCGCCACCTTCACCCGCTTCCTGGGCGTCGCGGAGCTGGGCATCATCGCCGGCGGCGGGGTGCTGCTGTGTGCCCTGGCGACCTTCCTGTGTCTGCCCGCCCTGATCGCGCTGGCGGACGAACACGTCCCGGCCAAGCGCCTGCCCAAGCCGATGGGCTTCGGCTGGCTGCGGACCGGCACCGCCCGATTCCCCGCGATCGTGACCGTGCTGGGCTTCGCCGCGGTCATCGGAATCGGCATGCAGGCGGTGCACCTGGACGGAACCGGAGCGGGGTCGAAGCTACAGTTCGACCACAACCTCCTCGCTCTGCGACCGGGCGATGCGGAGAGCGCCGACGGCCGCGAACGCCTGCGGAAAGCCGGCGGACCGAGCCTGCTGTACGCCGTCGCGATGGCGAACAGCGCCGAGGAAGCCCGCGAACTGGCGGCGAAGTTTGAGGCGCTGCCCACGGTGGCACGGGTCGAAGACCTCGCCCGCCGTCTGCCCGGCGGGGATCGGGCGGAGACCAACGCCGGCATCGCCCGGGTGCGGGGGCAACTGGCCTCGCTGCCGCGGAACGCCGGCGTCGGTGACCTGCCGGCTCCCAAGCCCAGCGACTTCGGTCGCCGGGCGGACATTCTCCGCAAGGTCGCTCTCGACAGCGGCCGGGCCGACCTCCAACCGCTGGCGGAGAAACTCGACCGCTTCGGCGAAGCGTTCGCCGCCATGGACGACGGCAACAAACAGGTCGTCGTGCTGGACCGCTATCAGGGCCGCGCGGCCAGCGAGCTGGTGCGGGAGTTCCGCGAGCTGTCCATCGCCTCCAGCGACTCCACGCCGCTCAATATCCGTGACATCCCGACCGTGCTGCGGAAGCGGTACGTCTCCGAGGACGGGAAGTGGCTGTTGCAGATCTTCCCGAAGCAGGACGTGTGGGACTTCGAACCGCTGGGCCGGTTCGTCTCCGATCTCCGCACCGTGGACGCCTCCGTGACCGGCACGCCGGTGCAGAACTACGAAGCGGGTCGGCAGATCATGCACAGCTACCGCAGCGCGGCGCTGTACGCCCTGGCGATCGTGAGCCTCGTGCTGCTCTCCGATTTCCTCGCCCAGGAGAACAAGCTGCTGGTGCTGTTCCCGCCGCTGCTGGTCGTGGGCTTCACCGCGATGACGCTGCTGACCCGCGGGATCGAACTCGACCCCGTGCTGTGTGCGGGGGGCTATGTGGCGATGGTGCTGGTGGTGGGAGCGATCCTCGACTTCACCAACATGCGAGACGCGATGCTGGCGCTCATGCCGCCGCTGGCCGGCGGGGTGATGATGTTCGGCATCCTGGCCCTGTGCGGGATCCCGCTGAACCCCACCAATCTAATCGTCCTGCCGCTGGTGCTGGGCATCGGCGTGGACGACGGCGTCCACGTGGTGCACGACTTCCGCAATCGGTTCGCAACCGGCAGCCTGGGCAAACGGAATGCCTATCAGCCGAGCGTCAGCACGGCGGGGGCAATCGTGCTGACGAGCCTCACCAGCATGGTCGGCTTCGGCAGCCTGTGCATCGCCGGGCACCGCGGGCTGTTCAGCGTCGGCATCACGCTGGTCACCGGCATCGGCTGTTGCCTGTTCGTCAGTCTGTTCCTGCTGCCCGGCACGCTGGCCCTGCTGAGCCGCGAGCCGAAGGAAGCCAAGGCCGTCGCCGGCAAGACCAGTGACCAGGACGACGAAGAAGACGCCCCCCGTCGCCAACGCCGCCGCGCCGCGTGAGCGCGAAGCAATTGCCAATCTGCTAAGCACCTGAGGGAGAGCGGCGCCCCCGATGAACGCTTGCGGTTTCGCAGCGTCCGAGAACTGTGGGACGCCGCGAAACCGCAAGCGACGCCCGCCTCCTGAAGAGACCGCAAACTGCCCCCTGACGCCCAGCAACCGTCGTCTTCCAGCGAACGACTGACGAGCGCCGTCACCCCGGGCCGCCGGGCGTCAGAGGGTTCGACCGGGGCATCGCCGCTTCGATGATCATGATCTTCTGCCAGATCTTGCGGGACAGGCCGGAGCAGAGGTTCTCCACCTCGTTCACCGCGGACAGGGCCGTCGCGTCGTCGAACCGCTGGACGTACAGCGCCGCGACCTTGCCGATCAGGCTCAGCATCTCGCTGCAATAATCGAGGTAGCGGCAGAGATCGAACGCGGAGAGCCGCCGATCCTGGCCGTTCGGCTCCGTCAGAATCAGCTCCGGGTGAAGGATCCGCTCCGGATCCTTATTGAGCTGGTGCATGTCGATGATGTGAGCCATCGCCCGTAGCTCGTGGATCGCCGCCAGCACGCTGTGCCGTTTGATGCGGTTCTCCAGCGTGGTGAGGAACAGCAGGGCGGCGCCGATCAGCACGACGTCGTTGATGCCCGCTTCAAGCACCTGCACGAAGTCGATGAAGCCGAGTTCCTCGGTCGTCGGCTTCGCCCACATCACGACCGTCGCCACCAAGGTGAACGCGACGCCGATCACCAGCAGCCAGATGAGCGCACGAAACCACAGGTTCGGCCGCCCGAACGATTCCGAACGTTCGCCCGCCGATTGTGAAATGCCGTGCAGCTTCCGACAGACGCGGCGCAGCCCCGCGTCGGGGAAGCGATCGGCGATGCGGCCCTCGATCCGAGCGATCGTCTTGACGATCTGATCCGGGTCGAGCAGATCGAAGTGATCGCTCTGCACGTCGTCCGCCGGCGGCTTCGCCAGATCGAGCGCCTCCTGCGGCGAACGAAGGCCGTCAGCCCTCACCCCAGGCGAGCGGAGGGCGTCAGCCCTCTGAGACGGCGAGTCGGCCGCACGCGTCGCGGTCGCAGAAGCGGGAGTCGGGTCGACGGTCACCCCCCGATCATCGCCTCGAAGCGCCGTGGGGGGCAACGCGGGCCGAGCTTCGCAGCTCGCTCGGGGAACCTCAGGGGGCTGACGCCCCCCGCTCGCCTTCGCGAATCCACCCGCCGCCCAATACTCGATCCCCGGTCTCACCGGTGGCCGGATCGCCGTCGTACAGCACGCAGGCCTGTCCGGGGGCGACGCCGTGCTGCGGCTCGTCGAACCGCACGGTGAAGCCCTTTCCGTCGGCCTCAACTTCCACCTCGCAGGCCGCGGCCTGGTGCTGATAGCGGATCTGAGCGAAACACCGCAGCGGGCCAGTCGGGCGGTCGATCAGCCAGTTCGCCTCGCCGGCCGTGAGTCCGCCGCACCGCAGATCGTCACGGGTGCCGAGTACGACGCGGCGGCTCTCCGCTTCGATGCGGAGCACGTACCGCGGCTCGCCGAACGCCACGCCCAGCCCCTTGCGCTGACCGATGGTGAAGCGTTCGTAGCCCGGGTGCTCCCCGATCGGCCGGCCGGCGACATCCACGAACTGGCCGGCGGTGTCCTGCTCGCCGCGGTGCCGCTTCACGAAGCCGGCGTAATCGTTATCGGGAACGAAGCAGATCTCCTGCGAGTCCGGCTTGTCCGCGACCCGCAGCCCGGCCTCACCCGCTAGTTCGCGGATCTCCGGCTTCGTCAGCCCGCCGCAGGGGAAGCGGGTGTGGGCGAGCGCGTCCGGCGTCACGCCGAACAGCACGTAGCTCTGATCCTTCCCCTGATCGACGCCCCGCAATAACGCCGGTCGGCCGTCGTCGCCCGTTTCGACGCGGGCATAGTGCCCGCTGGCGACGGCCTCGGCGCCGATGGACTGGGCGAACTCCCACAGCCGGCCGAACTTCAGCCAGTTGTTGCACTGCACGCAGGGGTTGGGCGTGCGACCGGCGAGGTACTCGTCGGCGAAGTAATCCTTGATGCGGCCGAACTCCCCCGCGAAGTTCAACGCGTGAAAGGGGATGTCCAATCGATCCGCGACCCGGCGGGCATCCGCGGCGTCGCTGGCGGAACAACACCCCTGCTTATGCGCCTTGGCGCTCGGCAACACCGTGAGGGGCGAATCCGTCGCACAGACTTCCGCCTCCGCCCCGCTGCGCATGAACAGCCCGACCACCTCCCACCCGTCCCGCTGGAGCAGCACGGCGGCGGCGCTGCTGTCCACGCCGCCGCTCATCGCTAAGACGATTCGAGGCATGGACGTCGCGAGGAAGGGGGGGAGCGTTCGAGAATACCAGCCCGACGCGCGAGCGTCGGCAGTGCGTCGAGGCACTGTGACGTTGGCGGCTGCGCCGACGGCCGACGCTCGCGCGTCGGGCTGGTACGGCTTCACCAGCTTGAGGAAGACTACGCGACAGACGCGCGTTCGTCCGGCCAAGTTCGCATCGCGACGTCGATCATCGCCCGCAACGCCCGCTCGCTGCGGCCGAGGCGGGCTGCGACGCTCAGGGCATGACGCACGCCATGAAGGTAGTCCGCCAGCGGGCCGAGCGGCTCGCCGGGGGGAAGTTGCTCGTCCGCCTTCGCCCGAGCCAGCCGGGCCCGGAGTTTCGCGTGCAGGGCGGCATCCAGCTCGGCGGCGACGGACTGGGCGTTCTCGTCCGCGTCGGTCGCCGGCTCCGGTTCCATCGCGGCGCACTGCATCGCGATCGGGCAGCCGGGGGGAAGGTCCGGGTCGGTGAACCGGCGGGCGGAGAGGCGCAGGAACCGCTCGATCGCGATGCGACCGTCCGCTTCGCTCTCCAATACGGCGAGCGCCTCCGCGTCGAAGCGCTCCCGGTAGCGGTGCAGCGCGGCGGCGAACAGGCCGTTTTTGTCGTCGAACGCCGCATACAGACTCGGCCGGGAGCCGCCGCTGACGTTCGTCAGCTCCTCCAGCGAGGCGCCGCGGTAGCCCCGCATCCAGAACACGCGCAGCGCCGCATCGAGGGCGGCGTCGGCGTCGAAGGTGCGGGGGCGAGCCACGGTCGGCTCCTCACACGTTCGTCGTGTCCATCGTCAGCCCGACCGCATCGGCGACCTTGCCGCAGGCGATCATCGCCTTGGCGAAAGCATCCGGCGTGAGGGACTGCGGGCCGTCGCTGGCGGCGTTGGGCGGGTCGGGGTGCACCTCCACGATCAGGCCATCCGCCCCGCAGGCGATCGCGGCGTTCATCATCGGCGGGACGAGACTCGCCACGCCGGTGCCGTGGCTGGGGTCGATCACGATCGGCAGGTGCGTGCGGGCGTGCAGGTAGGGCACGGTCGCCAACGGCAGGGTGAAGCGGGTGTGACTCTCGAACGTCCGCACGCCGCGTTCGCAGAGCATCACCCGCTCGTTCCCCCGGCTCAGCACGTACTCCGCGGCCAGCAGGAACTCGTCCATCGTGGAGGACATCCCCCGCTTCAGCAGCACCGCCGCGGGCGACTCGCCGCAGGCTTCCAACAACCGATAGTTCTGCATGTTGCGGGCGCCGATCTGCAGCACGTCCGCATAGTCGCCGACCAGTTCGACGTCGGTGGGCGTCATCACTTCGGTGACGATCGCCAACCCCGTCTCGTCGCGGGCCGCGGCGAGCAGCTTCAGCCCCTCCTCCTTCATGCCTTGGAAGGCGTAGGGGCTGGTCCGCGGTTTGAACGCCCCGCCCCGCAGCGCCGTGGCGCCGGCCGCTTTGACGGCCCGGGCGCTGGTCATGATCTGTTCTTCGCTCTCCACGCTGCACGGCCCGGCGATCACCCCGCAGACGCCGCCGCCGATCGTCAGACTGCCCGTGACGACCTGGGTCGGTTCCGGCTTCGCTTCGAGGCTGGCGACCTTGTACGGGGCGAGGATCGGCATGACGGACTCCACCTGCGCCATGCTGGCCAGCGTTTCGCGGTGGGCCTCGTCCTCGGAGCCGGTCGCGGCGACGACCGTTCGCTCCGTCCCGTTGATCACGTGAGCCATCATGCCGAGGGCGGCGACGCGATCCGCAACGGCGGCGACATCCTCCGACGCGGCGGAGCGGTGGAGAACGACGATCATTGGGGCAGCGAATTGGGGGCGACGGAGCGGCGCGGACGGGCCGCGGGGACGGTACCGGTCCCCTGCTCCGCGGACAAACCGCCCGCCGGGAGGTTCGGCTCGCGTTAGATGGACAGCTCTCCGCCGCGTGAAGAGGCCCGAGTTGTGAAGAGCGTGATGAAGAGTCCGTGAGGATCGGCGGCGAGGGGGGAATCGGGCCTCCGCGGGACCGGCCGCGGTTCTATCGTGGCCCGCCTTGGGGCGCTCCCCGAGATCGCCGCACCGCACGAAGCGAATCCACAATGACCACTCGCCAGCCCGAGGCCGGCGCCCGTCTCGCCAAACGCGCGGGGGACGACTCCTACGGGGAGTCGCACGGCTCGGTGATGGATCTGTCCGGGTTCGATCTCTCGCCCGCCGAAGCGTCGCCGACGGACGCGGGGGACATGGAGGCGATCGAAGACGACGACCTGCCGGACTCGTTGGTCGCGACCAATGCGGACTTTCTCACCGCACTCGATCTCCCCGAGGTGCGGGCGGAACCCAGACGGAAGCGATCCCGGCCTCGCCCGGCGCCGGCTCCGGCGAAGAAGGCCGAGGACGCCAAGTCCGCCGGGGCCGCGGCGGGTCTGCTCGACGCGATCCGTCAGCGGGAAGAGGACGAACTCGAGGGCGAGTTCGAGGATGACCAGTTTGACGTCGGACAGCCGTTGGCCGCCGGCCCCGTGCCGCCGCGTCGGCGGCGCAAGACGCAGTCCGCTGCCGCGACGCCGGAGCCGTCGAGCAAGGTGAACCCCAACGTGCTCGTGCTCGCGACTGTCCTGACGGTCCCGGCGCTGTTGTTCGGACTGAACGCGGCGTTCGGCAAGCATCAATCCACGCGGGCGGAGTGGCGGGAGGCGTTCGACCAGTTGGACGACCTGACGAACGAATTCGTGGACGTCGCTCACGCCCCCGAGCCACAGTGGGTCGCGTGGCGGGCGAAGTTCGACGCGACGCGGCCCGAACTGCGTTATCTGGTCGAAGCCGCCCCGGACGCCTCCGCCGGCGGCGAGATCGACCGGGCGCTCAACACGCTGGAACAGGCCGTCGAACTGCGGTCGGACGGCGCCCCGCCGGAGTTGATGAACAAAACGGCGGAGCGGGCGGTCGCGCACGCCAAGAACGCCGCGGGCCGGCTCGGACTCACCAAACTGGAATGGGCGCGATAGGCTGCGGTTCTCCGCCCCCTCGTCCCCGTTCCCGCCCATCGCATGCCGCCGTCGGGGTTCGCGGACTGGGCATTCATCCTGCCTTTGGCCGGCCTGCCATGGGCCGGGGCGGCGGCGTCGAACGAGTGGCTGACCGGTCTGCTGCGGGCGTTCATCGTGCTGTGGTCGTTCGCCCTGGGGGCGAGCGTCGGCAGCTTTCTGAACGTCGTCGTCTATCGGCTCCCCGCGGGGCTGAACCTCTCGCGGCCGAAAAGCCGTTGCCCGCGATGCGAGACCCCGATCCGGGCGACGGACAATCTCCCGGTGATCGGCTGGCTGCGATTGCGGGGCCGCTGCCGGGCTTGCGGACTGCCGATCGCGGCTCGGTATCCGTTGGTGGAGGCCGTGTGCGGGACGGCTCTGGCGCTGCTAGCGCTGCAAATCGTGCTGATGGGCGGGGTCAATCTGCCGGTCGAAATCGGTCGTTCCTCGCCGTCGGCGCTGTTCCTGCGAGCATTGGAACCGGCAGCGATCGCGGTCTGCGGCGTGCTGTTCATCGGCTCGGCGACGCTGTTCGGGGCGGGGCTGATCGCCTTGGACGGGCACCGCTTGCCGTGGCGGTTCGTCGCGTTCGCGCTGCTGTTCCCGGCGATCGCTGCGGGGCTGTGGCCGGGCGTTCGGATCGGGGCCGCGGAGGTGTGGGGCGGCGGCCCTTGGCAGTTGGCGGAAGGCGGGTTCGCCCTCGGCCCGTATCGCTTCGCTCCGAACCTCGCCGGGCCACTGGACGTGTTGCGAGGCGCCGCGCTCTGTGCGTTGATCGGCGGACTCCTGTTTCCCTTGCTTAGAACCGGTACGGAGAGAACGAACCTCCTGCTGATCGGCGGAATAGCCGGGGCGTGGTGGGGGATGTGGGCCGGCGGCTGGGGCTTGGCGCTGGGCGGGGCCGTCACGGTCGCGGCCCCCATGCTCTACGCCGCCGGCCTGCTGCGATCCCGCGTCGCCCCGCCCACCTTGGCGGCGATGGCGAGCGCCCTCGTGCCGCTCGGATGGATTCTGATCGGGACCGATCCGCCTTCGCTGCTGGTGAGAGCCTGGGGCAGCGGGGCGCCGGCGCTGTTCTTACTGGGCGTCGGCGTGCTGATCGATCGGGCGTTCTTTCCGCACCTCGATCCCGCCCCCTCGAATCCGGCGCCGAATCCCGACGACGCGATCCCTGACGACGCGCCGCGCGACGATCAGGGGAACAGCGGCAGCCGGCAGAGCGCCGCGGCGCCGCCGAAGCAGACGGCGACGTCCGAACCGGGTTCCGAACTACGCTCGGGATAGCGGCCGCGGTAGCGGTATCGGCCGACGACCTCGCCCTCTTCGGCGGCGTGGGAGGCGTCCGGCTCGACCGGCTCGAAGTTCACCGGCAGCGGACCGGCCTCCGGATGACAGCGGACGACTTCCGGCCGCTTGTCGGCGGGCACGTCCGGCGGATGCGGCAGGTTGGCGTTCCAGTAGGCGCCGCGGCCGGGCGGCTCGGAGAGAATCTCCGTCAGCACGCGGTCCAACAGGTCGACGGAGTCTGCCCAAGCGGCGTCTGCACCCCGCCGAAAGCGGCTGAGCGCCGCCGCGGGCACCCCGGCCAACGTCGCCTCGCGGGCCGCCGCGGCGGTGCCGGACAGGAACACGTCCACCCCGAGATTCCCGCCGTGATTCACCCCGCTGAGCACCCAATCGAACGGCCGATCGCCGGAGCCGCCCCCCTGAGCGCCGGCCTCGCGCAGGTCAGCGAAGTGATGCAGGCCGATCCGCACGCAATCGGCCGGCGTGCCGTCCAGCGAGAACCGCCGCACCCGCACGCCGTTCGGCTGATCGGGGCCGTCGTCCTCACGGAACAGCGTGAGCGTTTCCGCCACAGTCACGCGGTGGCCGCAGCCGGAGTGTTCGCGGTCGGGGGCGACGACGGTCACCGATCCGTCCGGTCCCGCGTGCCGGGCGGCGGCCGCGGCGAGGGTCGCCAGACCGGCGGCGCGGATCCCGTCGTCGTTCGTCAGCAGAATGTGCATGACGTCGTTCTATCCGCCGACGCCCGCTTCGCCCACCGGCCGACCGACGAAACGCCCGCCGCGATCAGGCTTTGAACCCGGACAGATAGGGCACTTTCTGTCCCGCCTCGGCGACCTCCGGGGCCGCTTCGAGCAGTTGGGCGAGGAAGTCGTACTGTCCGGTCAACAGCGCGTCGCGGGCGCCGTCGGCCATCGCGACCGGGTACGTTTCGCCGCTGATCGTCACCGTGAGGGCTTCCAGATCGAGCGTCGCTTCGGCCGTCGGATCCGCTTGGATCAGGCGGATCAGTTCGGAACGCACCTCGGGCGTCGCGGTCGCGCAGGCCACGCCGAGGTTCGTGCAGTTCCCGGCGAAGATCTCCGCGAACGAGCCGGCGATGATCGCCCGCACGCCGGCCCGCATCAGGCTTTGGGGGGCGTGCTCGCGGCTGGAGCCGCAGCCGAAGTTGTTGCCGGTCACCAGCAGACCGCCGTCGGCGTACTTCGCGTCGTCGAACGGGTGGCTGGCGTCCTGGGCGCGATCGTCCTCGAACGCATGCTCGCCGAGACCGTCGAACGTCACGCACCGCAGGAACCGGGCGGGGATGATGCGGTCGGTATCGATGTCGTCCCCGGGCAGCGGGATTCCACGGGCGACGATTTGGGAGACGGGGGACATGGGACGGCCGAAAGCGCGGATAACGGGGGGTTGGATGTGACGGACGCCGACACCCCTTAGGATGTTCGCACGATACCACATCCGTTTTCCAACATCCCGACCCCCGCACTCCGATGTCTGCGCTGCAAAGTCTGATCGCCACCGGCACGCGTCTGTACCTCGATAGCGTGGACCCGAAAGAGATCGGCCAGGCGCTGGAAGACGGCGCCGTGGGAGCCACTTCGAACCCGGTGATCATCGGCGGGATCATCGCCGCCGGCGGGTTCGACGACGACATCAAACGCCTGGCCGACGAGGGGAAAGACGACTCCGAGATCGCCTGGGCGCTGTGCGACAAGCTCGTGGCGGACGCTCAGGAGCGGTTCCTGCCAATCTGGGAGAGCACCGGCGGCGAGGCCGGCTGGGTCAGCTTTGAACTCGATCCGCTGCTGGAAGACACCGTCGACAGCATCCCGGAGGCCGATCGCACGGCGCGCTACATCGAACTCGGCAAGAAGTACGCCGCCGGGCACAAGAACCGGATGATCAAAGTGCCGGGCACGCCCGGCGGGATCGCGGCGCTGGAGGAACTGGCCGCCGCCGGCGTGACGCTGAACATCACCTTGCTGTTCAGCGACGACCAATACCGCGCCGCCCGCGACGCGGTGTGGAAGGGCGCCAAGAAGCGGGCCTCGCTGGAAGGCTTCAAGAGCGTCTACTCGATCTTCATCTCCCGGATCGACGTCTACACCAGCAAGAACGTGGATCTCTCGCCGGAGGCCCAAGGCAAAGTCGGCCTGTTGAACGCCAAGCGGATCTGGCGGGAGAACTGCGACTTCTGGGCCGGCAAGAAGATTCCGCTGGCCCAGGAGATGATCTTCGCCAGCACCGGCGCCAAGCTGGAAGGCGACCCGCCGGAGAAGTACGTCGCGGCGCTCGCCGGCAGCGACATCCAAACAAACCCGCCGAGCACCAACGACGCCCTGCGGAAGATGGATAAGACCTTCACCCGCACCGTCGATCAACTCCCCCCGCAGCCCGTACAGGACGAGATCGACGAGAAGGTCGACGCCGCCGCGATGCACGAAGCCCTGATGGAAGAGGGTCTGCGGAAGTTCGCCGAGCCGCAGAAGGACCTCATCAAGCTGATCGCTGACAAGCGGGCGGAGCTGGCGTAACGGCGAGCGGGGGGCGTCAGCCCCCTGAGCGTTTCGCTGCGTCAGGATCTCAGGGGACTGACGTCCCCCGCTCGCCTGGTCACTCCGCGATCTCGTCGCGCAGGAACCACAGCGCGGCCCAGACCTTCGGGTCGACGAGCCGCTCGCTGGTCGTCGACCAGCCTTGGATCCAGGCCGTGGCGCACTCCAACGGGACGCGGTGCACGGTGATCTCTTCGCCGTCCACCCCGCCGCCGGCGCTTGCGCGAACGAGATTCGTCGCTTTGAAGAAGTGGACGACTTCGTCCGAGAGTCCGGCGCTGGGCGGGCCGATGGTGAGCAGCTCCAGCGTCTCGGCCCGATAGCCGGTTTCTTCTTCCAACTCTCGCCGAGCCGCGTCGTCGGGGACGTCGCCGTCGATCGTGTCGCCCACCAGACCGGCCGGCACTTCAAGGACCGACTTGCCCACCGGCAGGCGCTCCTGTTCGACGCAGATGAGGTGCCCCTTATGCACCGCGAAGACGGCGACGATCGTGGTGGCGTTCGGACGGTGGGCGTACTCCCAGGTCCCCTTCGCCCGCAGTTCGAGGAAGCGACCGCCGTGCAATAAACGGTCCTCCGGGTCGGGTGAGTCGTCGGCTGCGGGTCCGGCGGCCGCGACGTCGGGGCTGGGTTGGGGCATGGGACCGTGGCGAGCGCTGGCGAGAACGCCGTACCCTACCACGTCCCGCGCCTCCGTCGGCGAACTCGTCGTCATTGGCG
>NZ_WTPX01000289.1 GCF_013036045.1 Alienimonas chondri | reverse complement strand
TCCCCGCCCCTTTCGAGTCACCCACGGCGACGACCGGCAGCGGGCCGCCGACGTTCGCCCCGAACGCGGGGTGCGGCAAGAACCGGCCGGCGGTCGGTTCGACGGTCGCGACGACCGCCGAGCGGGGCCGGCGTTCCTCGCCGATCAGCCGCACGGACGCCGCGGCACCGTGGACGATCCGCGGGCGTTCGTCGGCGTCGGCAAGGGTCAGCACGCCGATCGAGCCGTCCACCGATAGCGACGCCAAGGTCCGGCCCGGACGGACCCAGACCCCCTCCAGGGCGGCCAGATCCTCCCCCGTCACCCGGCCGGCCACCGGAGCCTTTACCGTCAACCCAGCCAGCAGGGCGGTCAACTCGGACTGCTGCGACGCCAGCGCGGTCGCTTGCCGAGCTTCGACCTGCGCGGCGGCCAACTCGCCGCGGTGCAGGTGGCGCCGGCGACGGACGCGGGACGCTTCGAGATCCAGTTCCAACGCGGCGGCGCGGCGGGCGAGGTCTGGGTTTTCCAGTTCGAACAGCACGGTGTCTGCCTTCACCCACTCCCCCGGCTCGACGTGAACCGCCCGACACCACCCCCGCGGCCCGGAGTTCGCGACGGCCTTACCCGCCCGCCAGACCGGCCGGCCGAACCACAGCACGCCCGCGGGCGCGGCGACGATCAGCCCTGCCCCGTGCAGCAGTGCCGCGGCCCCGCCGATCAGCGAGACCCCGATGAACGCCCGCCAGATCCCCGCGAGCGGCCCGTAGATGCCCACGACCCACCGCCGCCACCCGCCGGCCTCTGTTGGACCGACGGCGTCGCCCAGCCCCGTTCCCCCGAGAAACACCCGCCGCCATGCCGCGGCCGTCATGCGACGCCCGCGGTCCGCGAGGTTGGGCACGCCGAGCAGATCGGCGAGGACGTGGTACCCGTCGAACCGCATCAGCGGGTTGAGGTTGAACAGCAGCGTGCCGACCCCCGCGGTGAGAATTAGATCCTGGCAGCGGTCCGCGACGATCCCCGGCGCGACCCGCGCCCAGACTAGGGCGGCGACCGCGGCGATCAGCAGTTCGACGTACACCCCCGCCAACGAGACGGCGATTCGCGGCCACTTCCCCGCGAACCGCCACGCGGCCGTCACGTCCGTGTACGGCAAGGGAATGAACAGGAGGAACAGCACCCCGGCCTTCCCCGTTCGCGCCCCGAACCGCCGGCAGGCCAGTCCGTGACCGAGTTCGTGCACGACTCGCAAACCGGCCCAACTGAAGGCGAGCCACGCCCATTCGTGCGGCCCGAACGCCGCCGGCGAGAACCCCGTGAATCGCCCCCACCCCGCAGCCAACTCGTAGCCGCCGGCCAGCAACGCCGCGCACCACAGCAGCGCCCCGATCGGACTGAACAGCCAGCCCAGCAGCGGCCGGCAGAGTTCCAGCAGCCGGTTCGGATCGAACAGCGGGACCGTCACCGCGATCGGGTCCAGCATCCGCAAGGCCGCGGTGCGGTCTTTCTTCTGCGCCTCCGCGATCACCCGGGCGGCGCGGTCGGTCCCCGGGGTGCCGGCGAGGCCGCTTTCGACGAGCCACCGGCAGACGTGGGCGGCCTCACGCTCGGTCAGCGCGTCGGCCCCGAGGCTTGCCGTCGCCGCCAGCGCCGCGCCCACCGTCGTGCGGCCGTCCAGCCGCGACAGGAATGCGTACTCCGCCGGTCCGACCCGGTGGAACGCCCCGGCGGCCTCGTCTTCAATCATGTGGAACCGCTCCCCGCCGGCGGTTCGCGGGGCGAACCGCAGGCCCGGCCGCAGCTTCGGGCGGAGTTCGAGGAACTCCGCCGTCTCTGCCAGCGCCGCGTCGGACGACGATTCGACGGATTCGGAATGAGCGTTCGTCTTCACCACCCCAGCCACCCGCCCAGCTTTTCCACGGGGCGGTGAAACAGCGTCCAGCCCAGCGCCCGCCGGCTGGCGGAGACCTCAGCAGCCCCCCGCACGCCCGGCCGCAGGTCGCCATCGGGATTTGGTACGGCGACCTCCGCCACGAAGGCCACGGCCGAATCGCGGACCTCCGCCGCCGGCCGGATGCGGTTCACCGTTCCCGTCACCGCGGCCCCGCCGGCGCCGTCCGGGCGGAGGGTGACGGCGGCGCCCTCGGACAGGTGCGGCAGGTCGTCGGGGGAGACCGCGACCTCGGCCCGCAGCACCTCCAGCGGGGCGACCTCGTACAGCGGCTGACCGACCGTCACCGGGGCGTTCGCCCCGCGATCGACCGCCGCGCTTAGCACGACGCCGGCCGTCCCGGCGATGATGTCGAGTTGTCCTTCTTTTCGCCGGAGCGTGGCGATCTTCAGGTCGAGCCGGCGGACGGCGAGATCGGCGAGCTGAAAATCCGTCACCTTCCCCGCCGCGAGGCGCCGGTCGCGGTCTTTGGCGTGACCGTCGCGTTCCGCCTCGGCGGCGGCGAGATCCCATCGCAGCTCACGCCCGTCCAGCCGGGCCAGCGCCGCGCCGGCCGCGACTCGGTCGCCGGGTTCGACAAGTCCCTCGGCGATCAGTCCGTCGAACGGAGCGGCGCTCACCCGGCGGGTCTGAGGGGCGAGCGTGAAGTCGGCGTGGAGGCGGTGCGGGACCGGGACGCACAGGGCCCCGATCGCCGCCGCTGCGCCCAGAATCGCGGCCCACAGCTTCGGCCCGCCGAC
>NZ_WTPX01000288.1 GCF_013036045.1 Alienimonas chondri | reverse complement strand
GAAGGAGGCGTCGTCGGGGATCGGGACGATCTTCGGCCCCAGCATCCCCATGTGCAGCCAGACGCTGCTGCTGCCCGGTCCGCCGTTAAAGCAGAAGGTGATCGGCCGTGCCTCTCCCTGCTTCGGTTCGACGGTGTAGGCGACGTAGAAGACCTGGGCGTCGCCCTCGGCGTCTTCATCCTCGCCGACCAGCGGCAGCGTGCCGGCGGTCGCGGTGTATTCGATCTCCGCCCCGGCGATCGTCAGCGTGTGCTGCGTCGTGATCGGAGCGATTGCCGTCGCGGGGGCTTTCTCGGCTGATTTGTCCCCCGCGTCGTCCTGCGTCCAGGCGGTCAGGGGGCAGAGGACGAGGGGTAGCAGAAACGTCAGGCGTCGCACGGGCGGTGATCCGGGGAGTAGGGGGGCGAAAGACTCGCCCCAGACTACCCACTCGGTCCGCGTTCGACAGGGGGGTCAGTCGCCCTCGCCCGGCAGCACGTCGGTGACGAATCGACCGCCGGAGAGCCACATGCCGGTCTCGGTCGGGCGGCACCACTCGATCTCCACCCGGTAATTGAACTCCCGCGTTTCGCTGGACATTTTCACCCGGCAGTACCCGCGGTTCAGCGAGCCGCGGGTGAGCAAACCCAGCCCCCCCCGGCTGATTTCGCGGGTCATCGCGGAGACGGTATTGCCGCGAAGCGTCGTCACCTCCGCGGGCACGCATAGTTGCAAACGGGGCACGGTGCGCAGCTCCGCGTCGGGGGATTCTTGGCCGACGCTTTCCAGCACCTCGTGCAAGTCGGAGAGGGTCGGGCGGCTCCAAACGTCGGCGGACATTTCGGCGGGCTTCGCGTGCGGGGCGTGCGGTTTCAGGGTGAATCGAAGCCTAGGTCACGAACGGCGCCCACGCCGGCGCCGCCTGGTCGCGCGTGGGGGATGATCCGTCACGTGCGGCCGCTCAACCGCGCTTCGAGCCGATCGAGCGAGGCGGACAACTGCGAGACCCGCTCCGGCGAGAGCGCGGCGCCGCCGAAGCGCACCGCGTAGAACTCCGAGGCGGCCGAGATCGGCAGAGCGGCGAGTTCCTCGCCGACCGTCGGTCGCCACGCCTGCGCAGCTCGGGCGGCGAACTCCGAGGGAGTTTCCGCAACGCCCCGAATCACGCCGCGCCGTGCCGCGAGCCGCACGAACCGCCGCCAGAATCGCACGGCGCTGGCCCGTGCTCGGCTCTCCTTGCGGCGCCGCCACGTTCGGGCGAACAGTCCCCGGGCCGCCCAGGCCGCCCCCACCAATGCGAGGAGGATCACGGCCGCGAGGGCGCCGGATTTCGCGTCGAACTGCCATCCGCTGCCGTTCGGACCGCTCACGAAACGGGTGGCCGCCAGCCGGAAGGTCTCCCAGGCGTCGCGGAGCGGTCGGCCGAATGCGGTCCGCTGGCGTTCGAGGCTCATGCGAACGACGTACTCCGCCCAGATGAACTCCACCCCGTTGACGAGGTTCGCCAGTCTCGCGAACCGCGGACCGCTCTCGGCGACGCTTTGGGTGCGTGCAGCAGCGGGGGTGGCGTCGAACGTTCGCCACCGGCCGTCGACGAACCCTTCGACCCAGGCATGGGCGTGGCGCTGCTGCACCTCGAACCGCCGGGTCGTCTTATTCAGGTCGCCCCCTTTGAAGCCCGTGACCACGCGACTCGGGATGTCGCGTTCGCGAAGCATCAACGCCAGCGCCGTCGCGAAATACTCGCAGTGGCCGACGCGCTTGTTGGCGAGGAAGTCTTCGACCGCATCGATCGTCGGATCTTGCACCGAGAGATCCAACGAATAGCCGAACCGGCCGGAGTCCCGCAGGTAGCTGGTCAATCGTTCCGCCGTCGCGCGTTCGCTGGTTCTTTCGGTCGAACCGGCGAGGGCGTCCGTCGCGGCGGCGGCGACCGCCGGGAGTTCGCCCGGCGATTGCAGGTATCGCAGTCGCAGGCCCTCGGGCAGCTCGGGGCGTGAAGCGTCGCCTTTGAGACCGTCGGCGGCGTCCGGCGGCGAACCGTCGCCCTGACCGCTCCACCCCGGCAGCCGGCTCCAGCCGATCGAGCCGTACCTTGCGGAGGGGTCCGCGGAATACACGACGTATTCCACCTCCGTCGTCGCGGACACGGCTTTCGGACGAACGAGCAGTCCGTCTGACAGCCGCTTCGAGGAACGGGCGGAATCGGCATTGGGGAACGTCACCGCCGCGGCCTGACCGGCCTGGAACAGTACCTCGTCGCCGATCGGCCGGAGGCGGTATCGCTCGATGGCCGTGATCCTCGACGGGGGCGGCGGCACATGGGAGAGCGTCAACCAGTCGGAACGGGAGTCGCCGCTGTCGCTCCAGCGGCCCTGTTCGTAGTGGTCCAACGTCCGCCCGCGAAACAGCGGCTCCTCCGTGCCGAAGACCTCCGCGGCGTCGTTCGATTCCAACGATCGGCCGAGGCGGGGGCGTTCGATCTCCACGTCGAAGGCCGGTTCGTTGCTTTCGAGAATCTCGCCCAGCGCCCCCAGTCGCACTTCGCCCGTGAAGCCGGTGAAGGCGGCGGCGCCCGCGGTGCGGGACGGATCGATCGGCGGTCGTCGGCTGAGCCACGTCCGAGGCGTGAGGAAGAAGATCGTCAGGCCCACGATGACCGCGACGGCGGCCAGCGTTCCCACGATGCGGCGCGATCCGGGGGGGCCGTCGGCGCCGA
>NZ_WTPX01000287.1 GCF_013036045.1 Alienimonas chondri | reverse complement strand
TTCAACGCCCGGCCCACCTTCAACTTAGCGCTGCTCTCGGCCCCCCCCGTCCACTCCGCGAACGGCTGTTTGCGAAGGCTCGTTCATCCTCACCCCCGGCCCCTCTCCCTGAGGGAGAGGGGAGAAACGACAGCCGACCTCGAGCGCGAAGATCGGTCGAGTTAAATCACGAAGTCCGTCGCGCGACCGAGCACGCGGTCGATCAGGTCTTCGGGCAGTTCCACCGACAATTGATCCGGGGGCAGCATATCGGTCGGGTTGATGCCGCAGTATTGGCTCCAGGGGCCGAGGTGGCGCCAGCGGCCGGCGCGCTTCGGTTCGCCGGGGAGCACCGGGGTGGTGCAGCGGTTGCAGCCGATCGTCGCGTAGCCCTGCTCGTGCAGGGGGTTCGTGGGGATCTCGTTGTCCTGGAGATACGCAGCGAGTTCGTCATCCGACATCGTCACCAGCGGGTTGATGCGGAGGGTGTTCGTCTCCGGATCGGGCGAGAGCACCGGGGTGCGGCCGCGGGGGCCGCCGTCGCTGCGGCGGAGCGAGGAGATCATCGCGTCGTACTCGTCCGCGACGGCCATCAGCGGATCGTTCTTCCGCATGCGGCAGCACTCCACCTGGCCCTCGGGGGTGAGGTAGAGCACGCCCAACTGCTCCGTCTGCTCCTCCATCGACAGCTTCGGCGAGAGCGTGCGGACCGTCAGCCCGAACTCCTCCGCGATGCGATCGCGGGTCGCGTAGGTCTCCGGAAACAGCACGCCGGTGTCCACGAACAGCACCGGGATGTCTAGATCGAGGCTGCCGAGCATGTGGCAGACCGCGCAGCCGGTCTTCTGCATCGAACTGAGCGCGGCGAGGCGATCGCCGAACTGCTGCTTCGCCCACCGGATCAGATCCCGTGGGTCGCTGTGCTCGAACTGGGCGTTGAGGTCGGCCAGATCGGCCAGCGTCAGGCGGGCCACGGGCGGGCCTCTCTGTGCGGAGGGAACGGGGGCGGGAGAGAACGGGGGGCGAATGATAGGGAACCGGACCGATCAGGGCACGGGCGGTTCCGTCGTCGAGCGTCGAGCGTCCCGGACGCTTCAAGCGTCCGGGACGCTGCGTTCGCTTTGAAGCCGTTTAAGCGGGCGTCTGCGAGGGCTCGCACACCCTCACCCCCGGCCCCTCTCCCTCAAGGGAGAGGGGAGAAACGGGGGATCAGCCCATCGACTAAAACACGCTGAGCAACAGCATCTGGCTCAGCCGCACCAACCAGTCACGTTCCTTCCGGGTCATCGCGCCGCGTTCAAGAATGCCCTCGGTCGTGCTTTTGGTCTGGGCGAGGGCCACCTTCTGCATCGTGCCGAACCGGCGGCCGTCGGGGTTCTCGGGGCTGGCGGCTCGCTCCAGCAGCAAGCCGGTGATGCGGTTCACCGCGCGGGCCTCGTCGATGTCCGGGTCGGGGTTCGCCTCCCAGGCCGGCGCGTCGGCGTCGTTCGCCGTCGTCTGGACCACGGCGAGGATCAGCGAGGAGACGCGGGCGGCCTTCTCCACGTTCAATCGTTCCGGGGTATCGGTGGGGCGGTGGTAATCGCCGTGCTCGCCGGTGCTGAAGAACAGGAAGGGGATCTCGCGGTCGCGGAACGGGCCGTAGTCGCTGCGGGTGCCGATCAGGTCGATGCCCAGACGAGCCGTCTCCAGCCCCTCCGGCAGACCGGCCCGGTCGAGCACGCTTTTGAGGTGCGGGGCATGTTCGCTACCCAGCACGAACACCGTGGGCAGGTCGAGATCGCCGAGGCTGCGGCCGATCATGTCGGCGATGAACACGGCTTTGAGCCGTCGCATGGTGGCGTCGTCCTCGTCTCCGGTCAGAACCGCCGGCGGATGAGCGGCGAACCACCGGGAGCCGAACAGCATGCGTTCTTCGAGGTCGAACCCGACGAACAGCACGCTGCGACGGGGGCCGTTCTGAGCCTTGGCGTCATGGGCGAGCCGCTCGGCGACCTCCATCAGCATCGCCGTGCCGCTGGCGTTGTCGTCGGCGCCGGGATACAGCACCCCGCCCCGCACGCCGAGGTGGTCGTAATGGGCGCCGACCAGAATCACCTCGTCCTTCACCGCCGGATCCGACCCCGGCAGCAACGCGGCGACGTTCCGCCCGAACGGCTCGCCCTCCGGCCCGGCGATTGTCTGAAAGTAGCTCCCCCCTCCCGCTTCGCCGTCGCCGCTAGGCGGCGCGCCGCCCGGCGCGGCTTCGAACGCCGGGCGCAGCCCCAACTTCTGGAAGTGATCGGCCAGGTACTCCGCCGCGGCGTCCGCTTTGCCGCCGGGGCGCCCGCCGCGGGCCGGATCGGCGAGCCACTCGACGTGCGGGCGGAGATCCTCCGCGGAGATGCGCGCCGGGGTGACGACCGCGTCCTCCCCGCCGACTTCGACGGCGCCCCCCGCCGGATCGCTTTGCGCCCGCAGGGGCGCTGCGAGCAGCCCGAACAGGGCGAGCGAGGCGACAGCCGGCAGCCGCGTGCGAAAGGTTCGCGGACGGGCGGGCATGAGAGGGGCGGGCATCGGGACGCATCCGTGCGCAGAGCGAAAGGGCATCCCACGTTGGCGTGCGACCGGGCGGCCGGCAAGGGGTCGACGGGCGCGAAGCGACCGATGGGACCGGTTTTTCACCCCGGACGGGTGGTCCGACTCAAACAGGCTGAACCGCATCGGCCGATCGAGCCGAAGAACCCGTCGCGGCCGCATTGCGGCCCCGGGCCGGCGGGCCGTTTCGCCGGCCGCGCCCGATCCGCTCTCC
>NZ_WTPX01000286.1:654-3457 GCF_013036045.1 Alienimonas chondri | reverse complement strand
GGGGACGGGGGATCGAACAGTTTAGGCGGTCGCCGGTCCCCGTCACGCCGCCGGATTGTCGCCCCGCACGCCCGTCAGGCCGCGACCGGGGCGAGGTTCATGCCGTCGAGGATCTGCTCCGTGGCCGCGGCTTTATTCAGGACGTAGAAGTGCATGCCGGGGACGCCCTCGTCCATCAGCTCGCGGCATTGCTTCACCGCCCAGTCCACGCCGACTTCGAACTGCCCGGCTTTGTCGTCCTTGACCGCTTCCAGGGCGGACGCGAACTCTTTGGGGAAAGAGGACCCGCACATGGCCGTGATGCGTTTGATGCGACCGAAGTCCGTCACCGGCATCACCCCGGGGATGATGGGCACGTCGATCCCGGCGGTCACGCAGGCGTCGCGGAACCGCAGGAAGTGGTCGTTCGTGAAGAACAGTTGGGTGAAGACGGCGTCGGCGCCGGCGTCGACCTTAAGTTTAAGATTGGCGAGGTCGGTGGCGGGGTCGGGGCACTCCGGGTGTTTCTCCGGATAGCCGGCGACGCCGATGCCGAACTGCGGGAACTGCTCGCGGAGGAAGGCGACCAACTCGTTGGCGTACCGCAGGCCGCCGGCGGCGGGCTGCCAGGGGTCTTCGTCCGGGCCGCCCTCGGGCAGATCGCCGCGAAGGGCCATGACGTTCGAGACCCCCGCGTCCCGCGCTTCGGCGAGCCATTCGGCCATATCGCCGGTCCCGGCGCCGACGCAGGTGAAGTGGGCGGTGACGTTCTGGCCGAAGTCGTTCTTCAGTTCCCGGCACCAATCGAGGGTGCGGTCACGAGTGCTGCCGCCGGCGCCGTAGGTGCAGCTGACGAACGCGGGGTCGTACTCCGCCAACCGGGCCAACTCGACGCGCAGCGCCTCGTCGCCGGCCGCGGTCTTGGGGGGGAACATCTCGAACGACAGGCCGAAGCCGTCGGCGTAGGCGTCGGACAGGTGCATGCGGCGGGCGACCGGAGGGGCGACGAAAACAGATCGGGACGAGTCGACAAGACCGCGGGGCGAGCCTCGTCGTTCACCGCGGCGAACGACGTCGGACGCTCCGGATTCGTCCGGCATGGTAAGCGGGACAGACCGAACCCGCCGACCCCCTGAAACAGGTTTGCCCCGGTGGACGGCACATTTTACGCTTTCCATGCGACTGCCGGAACCGGACCGGTGAAGTTCTCGCCGCGATTCCGGTCTGCGCTAAACAGTCGGCGTCTCCGACACGGTCCGCGCTCCCGACCACGGCCCCGCCGACGGCCGGCTTCCTATTCCTTCGTCTCCACGACCTGCACCGCCCATGACCTCCGCCGCCGCGACTGAAGTTCTCCCCTACAAGGTGGCGGACGTCTCCAAAGAGCAGTTCGAACACCTCGCCGCCCTGGGGCGCCGGGAGATCGAACTGGCCGAGGTCGAAATGCCCGGCCTGATGTCGCTCCGCGAAAAGTACGCGGACACCAAGCCGCTGGAAGGCGCCCGCATCGCCGGGTGTCTGCATATGACGATCCAGACCGCGGTCCTGATCGAGACCCTCATCGAACTGGGCGCGGAGATCCGCTGGAGCTCCTGCAACATCTTCAGCACTCAGGACACCGCCGCGATCGCCCTCGCCAAAGAGGGCATCCCCATCTTCGCCTGGGAAGGCGAAAGCGAGGAAGAGTTCAACTGGTGCATCGAGCAGACGGTGTTCTTCCCGTCCAAGGACGGCGGCGAGCCTCAGCCGCTCAACATGATCCTCGACGACGGCGGCGACCTCACCAAGCTGATCCACGACGATTACCCGGAGCTGCTCAAGGGCATCAACGGGCTGACCGAAGAAACCACCACCGGCGTCCACCGCCTGCACCAGATGCACCGGGCCGGCAAGCTCGGCTGCCCGGCGATTAACGTCAACGACTCGGTGACGAAGTCGAAGTTCGACAACCTGTACGGCTGCCGCGAGAGCCTCGCCGACGGCATCAAGCGGGCGACCGACATCATGGTCGCCGGCAAGGTCTGCGTCGTCTGCGGCTTCGGCGACGTCGGCAAGGGGTCCGCGGATGCCCTCAAGGGCCTGGGCGCCCGCGTGATCGTCACCGAGATCGACCCCATCTGCGCCCTGCAGGCGGCGATGGAAGGTTACGAGGTCACCACCCTCGAAGACTGCTGTGCGGAAGCGGACATCTTCGTCACCGCCACCGGCTGCGACGACGTCATCTGCGGCGAGCACATGGACCGGATGAAGCACAACGCGATCATCTGCAACATCGGGCACTTCGACAGCGAGATTCAGGTCGCCTACCTGAACAACCACCCGGACGTGAAGAAGGACCGGATCAAGACCCACAGCGACGAGGGCGGCCCGGTCGATCGCTACACCTACCCGGACGGCACCTCCCGCCTCGTGCTGGCCGAGGGCCGCCTGGTGAACCTCGGTTGCGCCACGGGCCACCCGTCCTTCGTGATGAGCAACAGCTTCACCAACCAAGTCGTCGCCCAGCTCGCCCTGTGGCGGAACCCGTCGGAGTGGGACATCAACGTTCACGTCCTGCCGAAGGAACTGGACGAAGAGGTCGCTCGCCTGCACCTGGAGAAGATCGGCGTGAAGCTCACGAAGCTCACCCCGGAGCAGGCCGAGAACCTCGGCGTGCCGCAGGAAGGCCCCTTCAAGCCGGACTACTACCGCTATTAAGTCGAGCGGCGTCCGCCGATGAGAGTCTCGCGACCCGGACGCTTCACCGCGTTCGGGTCGCGTTCGTTCAAAACAGCTCTTGATGCACGAGCCGCCCGCCGAACCGCAGCCCGTCGTGCCGCCGAGC
>NZ_WTPX01000286.1:0-554 GCF_013036045.1 Alienimonas chondri | reverse complement strand
CGGGGACTGCTTGCCGTACTGGTCGGCGACGGGCGGTCGCTGGTGACGCTGTCCGGGTTGGTTCTGATCGCCTGCGGGCTGTTCGCCTTCTTCCTGGGAGTGACGGGGCAGTTCTTGCCGCATGATCTGGCGTATCTCGGGACGGATGCGGCGGCGGTGTGGGCGGTCGCGGACTCCCGTTTGGCGCTGTTCCTGATCCACGATCGCGTCTCCTTCGGCGGGGCGGCGTTGGGGATCGGGATGCTGTATCTGTACTTCGCCGCCGTCCCCCTGCGGAACGGCGAGGGCTGGGCGTGGTGGGCGGTGTTGCTGAGCGCCGCGATCGGGGACGTGGGGTTCCTGCTGTATCTGAACCGCGGGTATTTCGACTTCTGGCGAGGGGCCGCGTCGCTCGCCCTGCAACCGGTGCTCATCGGCGGGCTGGTTCTCAGTTGGCGGTTGTGCCGTCCCCTGCCCTCGCTGCGTTCCATGTTGCTGACCGGCTGGCCGGATCCCCGTCGCGGAAGGCATGAGGCAGGACGCCTGCTGCTTGCCGTGACGTGCGTCTGCTTGAT
>NZ_WTPX01000285.1 GCF_013036045.1 Alienimonas chondri | reverse complement strand
GCGTCGATCGCCTCCGCGGCGGCGAGCGCCGGCCCGCTGAGCGTCCTGCCGGACGCCAACGGACACCCGGCTCCGCAGCCGGTCGGGCCGCAACTCGGGCACTCGGCGCCGGGACCGCCGGGCAGGAAATCGCCGGCGAGTTCGCCCGGCTCGGCGGTGCCTTCGCTGTCGCTCAACGCCCTCGTCATCGAGTCGCGGCTGCTGCCGGAGTAGTAGCCTTGATCGCGGAGGTGCGTGCAGCCGACTCCCAACGTGCTCATCACCCCGGCGGCGCAGCACAGGCGGGCTGCGATCAGCATTCGGCGAGAGGAAGAAGTGAGGCGCATCGGGGGCGGTCCGGTCGGTACGAAGGCTGTCGATTCCTTCGGCCGCGGACTCCCGCGAGATCCAGCAGGGGCGCCCGGGTTTCGCCGGTTTTGCGGAATCGAGCGGCCTTCCCGGTCGTGCCGCCAGATTGGATCATGCCGGCGGCCGCCGCGCGCCGATCTTTCTCTCGGACCTCCCCGACCCGCCGAGGGATTCTCAGGATGACCGCCGCCTTGCCCGTTCTCTCCCGTCGCTCCCAGCCTATGCGGCGTCTCGCCCTGGTCGTCCTCTTTGCCGGGGTGATTTCGCAAGCTGTCGGTTGTCATAACCTGCAGGAGCACCGCCGCGCCCGTTGGAACTACGGCCCCGGGATGAGCGCCGACAGCGACCCGTACGCCGGCGTCACCGACCTCGCCGACGTGGCGCCGCTCGTCTAAGGCAACGGCTTCCGGCCCGGCGGGGGCGTTAGAGCAACGCCGCTCCGCCCTGTTCCAATAGGCTCTCCGCGACGGCGACGCCCACCGCGTGGGCGTCCGGACCCGTGGCGTTCGCCTGTAGGACGGTCTCGCCGTCCAACGACAGCAGCGCCGCGGTCAGGCTGATCTCCCCGCCGCCGCCGTCCAGGGGGACGATCCGCGCCCGCACGCCGACCGGGGCATGACACCCGGCGCCCAGGCGATTCAGGCAGGCGCGTTCGGCGTCGACCTCGGCGCGGGCGACGGGATGGTTCAGCAGCGCCAGCAGCGCGACCGCGGGGTCGCCGGTTCGGCATTCGATGCCCAGCGCCCCCTGACCGACCGCGGGCAGCGTTTCCGATTCGAGTCGCTTCGAGATTCGACTCGACAGCCCCAGCCGGTCCAGGCCGGCTTCGGCGAGAATCAGGGCGTGGAACTCCCCCGCGTCGAGCTTCTCCAGCCGGGTGCCGACGTTCCCGCGGGCCTCCGCGAACAGCAGATCGGGGCGCAGACGGAGGAGTTGCGCCCGACGTCTCGGCGATCCGGTGCCGACGGTCGCCCCGCTGGGCAGATCGTCCAGCGAGCCGGTCGCCCCGTTCGACACCGCATCGGCCGGCAGCACCAACGCATCCCAGCGGCTGGCCCGCTCCGGCACCGCGGCGAGCGTCAGCCCGTCGACCGGCCCGGTCGGCAGATCCTTAAGGGAATGCACGGCGAGATCCGCCCGTCCGTCCAACACGGCTCGTTGCACCTCCTTGGTGAACAGGCCGATCCCCCCCGATTGCTCCGCCATCGCCGGGAGCGGGTCGACGCGATTCCGGTCGCCGGTGGTCTTCACCTCGACCAACTCGACCGTCAGGTCCGGATGAGCGTTTCGCAGCAGATCGGCGACATGATTCGCCTGCCACATCGCCAAGGGGCTGTCGCGGGTGGCGATCCGCAGGGCGGGGGGATTGCCGGCAGCGGGGCCGTCGCCGTCAGTCACGGGTGCTTCCGACACGGGGGCTTCCGATCAGGTCCTTCGGAGCGGGAATGGTCTTCGGAGCAACGGAGCCCGGCGGCGTGCCATTGACCCGGGGCCGCGGACCGAGCGCCTGTTGCGGGGGGACGAGCACGCCGCAGCTCAGGCAGAACTGGAACGCCTGCTCCACGGTGAGGTCCAGTTCCCGCACTTTGCTTCGCGGGGCGCTGATCGTGAAGCCGGTCATCGGCATGGGGGACGTTGGCATCAGGATCGAATACAGCGGTTCGCCGGCCGCCTCGACGGTCCCCTTCATGCTCTCGCCGGTCACGAAGCCGATCGACCAGACGCCTTCCAGCGGGTACTCGACGGCGACGACGCTGTTGTATTCGATCTGCCGTTCCGCGAAGAGGAAGTCCGTCACCTGCTTCACGCTGCCGTAGACCCGGCTGACGACCGGCAGCCGGCCGAGCACGTCGTCCTCCACCTTCTTCACCAGCCAGGCGCCCACCCGCACGCCGACCAGACGGCCGATGAAGTAGATCCCCAGCAGAGCCAGCACCACCGCGAGCGCGCTGAGGATAAAGCTGCTGCGAAAGTACTTCTCCGTGGCGAGTTCCGCGTACAGCCCCACGGCTTTGTGGGGCATCTCGTCCCCCGGGACCGTGCGGGCCACGAGCGCGAAGTCCCGGTACGGCACCGCCCGGGGACCAAAGCGAACGAAGACGTCCTGATCCAAGCCGGCCCGCGTGATGTCGGCGGGCGTCAGCACGGCGCCGCCGGTATCGACCGCGGCGAGTTTCTCCGCGGCGTCGGGACGCACGACGTAGTTCGTGCCGGCGTAATCGAGTTCCGGCCGCGTTTCCGGCCGAATCAGGTTCGCGGAGGGCACGTCCTCCCGAATCGCCTGTCCGATCGAGTACCGCACCAACCCGCTGACCGGGTTGACGATGTAATCCATCAGCATCCCCGCGGCCCACAGCAGGATCGCGATGGTCAAGATACTGGGCAGCGTGATCGCCAACCCTCGCACAAAGATCGCCGTGACCCCCCGGTGATGCGAGGACGGAGGGATGGGCGCGTCGGCGTCGGGCACGGTCGGCGGGGAGGGCGGGTGAGCCA
>NZ_WTPX01000284.1:2979-3345 GCF_013036045.1 Alienimonas chondri | reverse complement strand
GATGTCCCCGGGGAGCACATGGACCGTTCCGCTGCTGCGGGTGACGTTCGCCCCGAGTCCGCGGAGCAGTTCGATCATCAGTCGCGTGTCGGTCAGTTCCGGCACGCGACGCAGGACGGTCGGGCCGTCCAGCAGCAGCGAAGCGGCGAGCATCGGCAGCGCCGCGTTCTTCGAACCGCCGACCCGAACGCGCCCTCGCAGGGGCGCTCCGCCGGTCACGGTGAGCACGTCGGCCGCACGCCGGTTGCCGAGATCTCTGGCCAGCCGGCCAGCCGTACGCAATGTCTTCGTCATTGATGCGTCCATCCCTGGACTCCGTCTGAGGTGGTCTTCCTAACAGCCGCAGTTTAGCTCCCCGGGGACATT
>NZ_WTPX01000284.1:0-2879 GCF_013036045.1 Alienimonas chondri | reverse complement strand
CCTCACAAGAGGCTCCCGGTTCTCCCGGGGTGAATGGTCAAGAGAGGATCGCGGCGACCGCGTCCGCAGCGGCGTCGATCTCGGTCTCCGTGGTGAATGGGCCGACGGAGAATCGGACCCCTCCGCCCAGCCGATCCGTGTTGAAGCGGGCGTGAGCGCCGGGGGCGCAGTGCAGTCCGGCTCGACATTCGACGCCGAACGTCGCATCCAGCACGGCCGCCGCCTCCGATGGTTCCCACCCGAGCAGGGCGACGGTGACGAGGCCGCAGCGACGACCGGGGTCCGGCGTGCCGAGCAGTCGCACATCGGGGAAGGCCGCGAGGCGGTCGATCAATCGGCTCGTGCGTTCGATGGAGCGGGCGTGCAACGCGTTGACGCCCTCCCGTTCAATCCACTCGACCGCGGCGAGCAGTCCGGCGACCCCGGGGAGATTCGGCGTGCCCGGTTCGAGCCGGTGCGGCAACGTCTCCGGCATCGCATCGCCGCCCCCGCCGCCGGTGCCGCCGAGCCGGGTGTTCCGCAGCAGCGGTTCGGCCCGCTCTCCGACGTACAGCACGCCGATGCCCGCAGGCCCGAGCAACCCCTTGTGGGCGCCGGTCGCGAGCAGGTCGACGCCCCATTCCACGACCGCGATCGGGACGTGCCCCGCCGTCTGGCAGGCGTCGAGCAGGAACGGCACCCCATGCTCGCGGCAAACCGCGGCCAGTTCCGCAACAGGCTGCACCGTCCCGGCGACATTCGACCCGTGAGACAGGGCGACCAGTCCAGCGGTCGGCGGCACGGAGAGAAACTCGTCGAGGTCTTCCGGGCGATAGAAGCCGTGTTCATCGCATTCCAGCATCGACGTGATCCCGCCGTCCCCCCGCAGCGCCGACAGGGGCCGCGTGACCGAGGTGTGTTCCAGGTCGCCGACGACCGCGTGATCGCCCGGCTTCAGCAGGCCGAACAGGGCGAGGTTCAGGGCGTCCGTGCCGCCCGCGGTGAAGACGATTCGGTCCGGCGAGGCGCCGCCGATCAGCCGGTTCACGGCGGATCGGCACCGCGCGAGCAGCGCTGCGGACTCCGCTGCACGGGCCGTGTTGCCGCGGCCAGGCGAGGGGAGTTCCAACGCCCGCGTCATCGCCTCGGCGACGCCGGGAGCCTTCGGCAGACTGGTCGCCGCGTGATCGAGATAGATTCGCCTCACCGACCGCCCCTCCATTTCATCGTTCAATTCCACTGGGGGCCGGACCGCCCGGTCCGGCCCGAACTGTATCCAGCCTTCACAAGGTGCCGACGAAGATGGCGAAGGACCACGTCGGTACGGACGTCCGGGTCGGTCTGGTCCAACAGTTCCTGGGAGTCGTCCGGCGAGAGTTGCAGCACGCTGGCGACGACGTCGCACACCATCCCGGGCGTCACGCAGCGGCCGAAGGCACGTTGCAATACGTCCGGCAGATCGACGTCGGGGTGCAGGCCGGCGAACGCTTCGGAGATCTGACGAACGCGGGCGGGACGATCGAGGTCGGGCCGCGGTCCGCTGCGGTCGGTCAGCGGAGCGACGGAGGCCAAACGGTAGCCGCTCTCCGTCAGGCGTTCGCTCCGCACCGCCGCCCGAACGACGCCGCGGAGCACGATGTGGAACCGGCCGTCCGGGAGTTCCTCCTCCGCGACGATCTTGCCGATGCACACCGTGTCGTGGATGGGCGGACGGTTGGTCTCCTCGGGCAGGTCCTCGCCGTGGGTCAACTCGGTGTCGATCCCCTCCCGCAGGCGGGCCATCGCGATCAGCCGTTCGCCGCGTCCGTCGGGTCGTTCGAGGCCGAGGGCGTCGCGGGTCATCGCGCGATAGCGGTCCTCGAAGATGTGCAGCGGCAACAGGGTGTGCGGGAAGAACACGCAGCCGGGCAGGGGGAACAGCGGAACCTTGCCGCTGAAATCGGACGGCAATCTCTCCGGGCCTTTGGAGGCGTGCGGGGCGACCGGCTCGGGCACGCCGCAGTCGTCATCCTCGTCCGGCTCGGGTCCGCTGTTTCTCTCTGGAGCATCCCCGCCGTACGCGTCGCCCCCGCCGGGGACGTCGTCGTCGGGCGGGAAGTCGTCGGGAGACATCGGGGCGGTGCGAGGGGGGCGTTCCCTCAAGCGTAGACGATGGAAAGATTCTGACACCGGCCACGGAATGACGCTGTGGCGACCGATAGGGATTGATGATGGCCGCATCGATCTCCCCCGACGCCCCCGCCGACCGCCGCGTTCGCACCGTGCTGAGCCGCCTGAAGGCCGCCTATCCGGTCGCGGAGTGCGCGTTGCATCACGAGACGCCGTTCCAACTGCTCGCGGCGACGATCCTGTCCGCCCAGTGCACCGACGCCCGGGTGAACCTCACCACACCGGCCCTGTTCGATTGCTTCCCGGACGCCGCCGCGCTCGCCGAGGCGGACGTGACGGAGGTTGAATCGTTGGTGCAGAGCTGCGGGTTCTTTCGTTCCAAGGCGAAAAATCTCGTCGGGATGGCCGAGGCGTTGGTCGAAGGACATGACGGAGAGGTGCCGCGACGGCTGGACGCCCTCGTCAAGCTGCCCGGCGTGGGGCGGAAGACGGCGAACGTCGTGCTGGGGGTCTGCTTTGGGATCGCGGAGGGGGTGGTGGTCGACACGCACGTCGGCCGCATCAGTCGTCGACTCGCCTTCACGGGGGAAACCGACGCCGTCAAAGCGGAGCGGAATCTCTGCGAACTGTTGCCGAAGAGCCGGTGGGTCAGCTTCTCGCATCGCCTGATCCTGCATGGGAGGGCGATCTGCGACGCCCGCAAGCCGCAGTGCGACGAATGCGTGCTGCGGAGCGTCTGCCCGCGGGTCGGGGTGGGGTCGGGGGAGGAGTGAGGAGGAAGGAGTGGTGGG
>NZ_WTPX01000283.1 GCF_013036045.1 Alienimonas chondri | reverse complement strand
ACCACCCTCCGAACCCCTCCCCGCCGGTCCCCGCCGTCCGCGATCCGGCGGACCGGCGCTGCCGGCGCAACCCCACCTCCTCCGCGTTTCCGCAACCGGCTCCACCGTGCAGGCCCGCAAACTCGGTCGCCGCGATTGGTCGCCCCGGTCAGCCCCCGGCGGGCGCCTCGCCCGAAGTCGCGCCCGGCTCGCCGTCGTCCGGTCGAGCGCTCCTCATCGGGACGTTCAAAGGGTCTTCCGCGAAGAACTGAACGTCCGATTCGAGGAACAACGTTTCGTCCTCGCCGGCTGGGTTCTCGCCGGCCTCGCCGTCGTCCGGGGAATCTTCGATCGGGAGATTCTCTCCAGGAAAATCGAACTCGAGGGGGTCGAGTTCGAGACGCTCGTCCCGCGGCTCCGGGATCTCCAGTTCGATCCGCCGCCCGTCGTTCATCTCCAGCAACGCGGTGACGATCACGAGCGCCGGGGGGCCGTCGTCTTGATCCGGGCCGCGGCCACGCCGTGAGACCACGAACAATCGCCCGGAACCCAGGCTGCCGGCGGCGTCGAACACGTCGGCGCCCCCCGGGCCGCGGGTCGAAGCGGCGAGGTCCGGCGTCAGGCGATAGTCCGGTCCCAGCGCCTCCTCCAACTGTCCCCGGACCGCCGGGTCGTCGTCCAAAGCGTTGACGACGCGGTCCGCGTGTCCGTTCAGGCCGAACCACAGGAATCCGCCGCAACAAACCACGGCCATCACCGCCCCGAGGAGCGCCAGGCTGAGGAAGCAGCCGCACCCGCCCCGCCGCCCGCCGCCGCCGGAGCGACCGCTGAGCGTCGCGCCGTCGCCCATGCGCCCGAAGCCGCGATCGTCGTCGTCGTCCGGGTGCCGGCCGCCGGAGAAGCGGGGGTCTTCGAAGCCTCGGGAATGGGCGTCCCAGTCGTCGTCGAAAGCTTGGCGGGACATGAACGCGGGCGGAGAGCAGGGAACGCGGGGCCGAGCGACCGGGAGCGGGAAGCCTGGGCCGATCCGAACTGTGCCACCGCGTCCCCCCGCGCACAAACGGAAGGCCCGCCGGAACCCGACGATCAACGCGAATCGCCGACCGGATTGCCGACCGGATCGCGGGTCGGGGGACGTTCGTCGGGAGGCGAGGCGTTCTCCTGTCGGGCCGCCTCGCGGATCTTGCGGAGCGTGCCGTCCTTCAACCAGCGGCGGTGATAGGAGTACACCGTCTGCCACGGGGGGAATCGTTCCGGCAGCCGGCGCCACGGACAGTCGTCGGCGTGTTTGAACAGAATCGCCTCGACGACCGCGGCGAGGTCGGTATCCGCCCGGCGGCCGCGTCGCGTCGGGGGCGGGAGCAGCGTCGCGATCTCGCGCCACCAGCCCCACGGACGCCCCCACGGTCCCGGCTCGTCGTCGCCGCCGGGCCGACCGTCGTTCTTCGATTGCCCTTCGGGCGAATCACTGGACATCGCGCATCTCTCAACCGAACGCACCGCTCCCTCGACCCCTTCGTCCTTCCCCGGGCGTTCCCGGCTTCCCCGGGCGTACCCGGCTCGCTGGACTTCAGGCGGCGCGTCGAACGGCGTCGGCTCGCACCTCCCAGACCGGACGGCCGGTCCGCGCCGCGACGGCCCGACGGGCGTCTCGCCGGGCGCGGGCTTTCGTCTGGGAAGGACCGCTCAGCCAGTTCGCCCCGCTCAGCCCCCGCGAGGACGACTCCAACGATTGGCGGGCGGGCGGCAGGGTTTCGGGCGGCGCAATGGGCGACTGCGGTTCGATTGACTGCGGTTCGGGCGGGGCCGGGCCGATCAGGATTCGCGCGGCGCCGGCGGCGGCGTCGAACTCCTCGTCGGCTTGCTCTTCGGCGGCCTGCTCTTCGGCGGTTTGCTCTGCTGACCGGGCGCGAACCGTCCGCGGCGGGGCGACGCGACGGCTCGAACGCACGAACGGTCCACGGACCGGCGCCACCGGGGAACGAACGGCGGACAGGCGGGCGATGCGGACGACCATCGGGCGACGCTTCGAGAGGTGAGAACGGGAACTGCGAACCGGTGTACAGGATAGTGTACACACGATCACATTGCCAGCTGTCGTTCGAAGCGAACAGGGATTTTCTCGGGGCGCAGGAATCCGGGGCGCACGAAAACCGCCCGACCCTCGGAGAGGGCCGGGCGGAGAGGAGTCGCGTTCGTCCGGGGACGACTTTGCGGAGGACGGGGCGTTCAGACGGCGTCCGGGCGGGGACGGTCGCCGCGGGGGCGATCGCCTTCCGGACGATCGCCACGGCCGGGGCGACCTTCGCCGCCGGGCCGGCCTTCGCCGCCGCGGGCCCGCATCGCTTCGCCGAAGGCCTTCAGTTCAGCCGCGTCGAGCTTGCCGTCCTTGTTGGTGTCGATGCGATCCATGCCGCGCTTCATCCGCTCGGGGATCTCGTCGCCGGAGAGGGCGCCGTCGCCGTTCTTGTCGGCGTCCTTGATCATCTGAGCCATCCGGTCGGTGGCCGGGGGGGGACGGTCGCCTTCGGGGCGATCGCTGTCGCGACGGCCGCCGTCCGGACCGCGTTCGCCGCGGCGTTCAGCGCCGGGGCCTCCCGGGCCGCCCGGGCCGCCGGGACGCATGCCCTGGAAGTCCGGCCGCATCTCTTCGGCGTCGATCTTGCCGTCGTTGTTCTTGTCGACAGAGGCGAGCGCCTTGGAGGCGTTCTTGATCTCTTCGGCGGACAGGGTGCCGTCGCCGTCGGCGTCGAGGGCGGCCATCACCGGCATCATCTGGAGGAAGCGGCCCATGCCGCCGCCGGGGCCGCCGGGGCCACGCTCGCCGCCGGGACCGCCGAAGCCCGGACGACCTTCGCCGCCGGGACGGCCTTCGCCCCGTTCCGGACGGCCTTCGCCGTCCTGACCACGGC
>NZ_WTPX01000282.1 GCF_013036045.1 Alienimonas chondri | reverse complement strand
GCCCCGCCCATCAATGCTCCCGCCGGTCGCCGCCCTCGCCGACGCCGTTCCGCCCCTCGCCGCCGTTGCCGCGGGCGTACTCATGGGATGGGGACTGACCCGGGTGTTATTCGGCGGGTGGGTCGGCTTGGAGGCGGCCCTCAAGCTCGCGTGTCGCCCCTTTCCGGAGCACTATCATCTCAGCGGTCTGTTCAACGGGAACCTCGTCACGGAGCTCATTTCAGACTTCAAGCTGAGTCTGCTGTTCATGGGAACGATGTTCGCGGCCGTGTTCAGTTGGCTGGGGACGGCGAATCTGCTTTAAGGCATCCCGGCCAAAGCTGGTTCGGTGGCGTGGGGGCGGTCGCAGGCGGGAGAATCAGCCGGTTCGCCCGCAGCCCTTTGGCCATCGTCATGCTTCGTCTCGCTCTACTCGCCGCACTGGCGTTTGTCCCCTCGGCTGCCGACGCGGCCGATCCGCCGAACGTCGTGCTCATCATCGCGGATGATCTGGGCGATGGGGATCTCGGCTGTCGGGGGCACCCGCACATCCGCACGCCGAATATCGATCGGCTGGCGACGCAGGGGGTGCGGTTCACGAACGCGGTGCTGACGATCAGTTCATGCAGCCCCAGCCGGTCGAGCCTGCTCACCGGGAAGTACCCGCACGAGACCGACGCCGAACAACTGCACTGGCCCCTGCCCGCCTCCAACGAGACGTTCAGCGAACGGCTCAAAGCGAAGGGCTACTTCACCGCCGCCGTCGGCAAGTGGCACCTCGGCAACGCGGTGAAGGATCGGTTCGATCTGGTCGTCGAAGCCGGCCAGGGCGGGTTCGTGCTGCCGACCGGGCCGGACGGCCAACCGATGAAAATGACCGCCGGCGCCAACCCCAGCGGCTGCGAGGACTGGGTGCCCGTGCTCAAGAACCGCCCGCAGGACAAGCCGTTCTTCCTCTGGCTCGCCGCCCTCGACCCGCACCGAGCCTATGAGGACGACACGATCCCGAACCCGCACACCGCCGCCGACGCGGTCGTTCCGCCCTTCCTGCCGGACGTGTACGGCACGCGGAGCGATCTCGCGGCGTATATGGACGAGGTGACGCGGCTGGACGGCTACGTCGGCGAGGTGCTGGCCGAACTCGATCGACAGGGCGTGGCGGAGAACACGCTGGTGATCTTTATGAGCGACAACGGCCGCCCCTTCCCCCGCTGTAAAACGACGCTGTACGACAGCGGCGTGAAAACCCCGCTGATCGCTCGTCTGCCCGGCGTGACGCCGGCCGGGACGACTTCCGAACGGTTGGTCAGCAGCGTGGACGTCTCCGCGACGATCCTCGACCTCTGCGACGCCGGCCCGCTGAAGAAGGGCCGCGGCGAGAGCTTCCTGCCGCTGCTGAACGACCCCGCCGGCCCGGCGATTCGCGAGTACGCCTTCTCCGAGAAGAACTGGCACGATTACGACGCCAGCCAGCGGAGCGTGCGGACGACCGACTATAAATACATCCACAACCTCGCTCCGGAACTGCCGAACACCCCGCCCGCCGACGCCGTCCGCAGCCCGACCTTCGTCGCGATGCGCCACCTGCGGGAGTCGCTCACCCCGGAGCAAGCCGCCATTTTCACCCCCGGCCCGGCCGAAGAGTTGTACGACCTCTCCGCCGACCCGCACGAATTAAACAACCTCGCGGCCGACCCGGCTCACGCGGCGGCGTTGAACGAACTCCGCGGCGCCCTCGCCCAATGGCGAACCGATACCGCCGACCCCTCCCCGCCCCTCCGCAGCCCGGACGAATTCGACCGCGAAGAAGGCACGCCCTTGCCGGCTCGGCAGCGACCTCGATCGAACAAAGCGACGATGTTCCCCAACTGAATCGGCAGCCCGAGGCGCGAGCCGAGGCCGGGTGAGCTTACGAATATCGCACGACCTCGGCTTGCGCCTCGGGCTGCCGTTCACCCCCAACCCGGCTCCGCAATCCCGGTGGGGTCGACGGACCAGGGGCGCCAGAGGACGGCGATCGGGGCGACGGCGATGTCGCTTTTGCGGGGGGCGATTTCCTTGGAAGTCAGCTCCAGGTTTCGCGGGTCCATATCGTCTTCCAGCGCCTCGATCTCCGCGGCGAGTTCGTCCTCGACGGCGGCGAGTTGTTCTTCCCGCTCCAATTGCATCTCCTCCGCCTCGGTCACGTCATTCGCCTGATCGCTGGCCCGGCCGAGACTCCGCATGCCGGTCGAGGCCCGGCGCACGTTCGTACTGCTCATGAGTTTGCGGCCGAACAACGCCCCCAGCAGCGAACTGCCGAGGCTCAGGTAGCTGTCCTGCTTCGCCCGGTCGGCCTGCTCCTGCTCGCGGGCCACGCGGCGGCGGGCGGTGCTGATCATTCGCTCGGCGGAGCGAATCTTCGTGCCGTACTTCTTGCGAAGCTTTTCGACCTCCCGGTCCCGATGCTCGCGGGCAGACTGCGTGAGGCGGATGCGGAAGTCCCGCTCGTCCTCGCCCGGCTCGCTGACTTCGCCGAGTTCTTTGCACTTATAAACCGTCAACCGGCGGTCGCGGTACAGATGGTCCTTCAGCTTGTGCTTCCAGGCGGTGAAGTTCTTCGACCCGGCGAGATCCGCGGGGGCCGGGGCGAAGTCCACTTTGGAGAGGTCGTAGGCCTCCGCGAGCGGCGACGGGGCGTCGGCCGGCACGTCGTCGAGGCCGCCGTCCCACGGGTCGGCGGGGATGTCGCCGCGAACCGGGACGCAGACGCTCACCTCCCGCCACTCGTCCAGGTCATATGTCGTGCTGAGATAATGCAGCTTCGCCGTCCCGTACAGCGCCGGCCGCAGCACGGTGCGGCTGCCGGTGGGCACGCGATCGGCCGGCAGGGCTAGCTCCTGCACCCCGCTGGGCAGCACGGGGCGGGCGTGCTC
>NZ_WTPX01000281.1 GCF_013036045.1 Alienimonas chondri | reverse complement strand
GAGGACGTCCGGCCGCGGCGCGGGCGCCGGGGCGGGCGGAGCGATCAGACCGCCGGGCGCGGAGACGCCCGGTCCCGAGGCGCCGCCGTCGGACAGCAGCACCTCATGATATTGCAGCAGTTCGCCGGTCTCGAAGAAGACGTTTTTGATCGCCACTTCGTAGGACGCCCGCGCCCGGAACACGGCGAGTTCCGAATCGGTCACCCGGCGCTGAGCGTCCAACAAGCGATCGAGTTCGCCGAACTCGCCCACGCCGCCGGCGGCGGCCGCTTCGGCGCCCGCTCCCTCGACGGACGGCCGAGCCAGCCCGAAGCGGTTCTCCAGCGAGTCCAGCAGCTCCAGCGCCGCGGCGTGCCGGTTCAGGCTGGTTTGCAGGCTTTGATAGGCCCGGTCTTTCTCCGCGACGGCGTTGGACAGATCGTACATGACCTGCCGTTCCTGCTCGCGGAGCAGCGCCCGTTCCCGGGCGATCTTCAGTTCGGCGTTCTGAACCGCGGCGTGAGCGCGGCGGAAGCCCAGCGGCATGCTGAACTCCATCCCGACTTCCCACTCCTGGAAGTCGCCGCTGGAGAGCGTCTCGAACGCTTCGCTGCCGGGAATCTGCGGTCCCGGCGGACCGTCCGCGGCGCTGACGAGCCGATCGCCGAACCCGCGGACCCGATAGCGGGCGATCGCGTCGAGCTGCGGGGAGAGGAAGTTCTTGGACGCTTCCAATTCCATCTCCGCCCGACGGACGCGCAGCCGCTGCGTCCGCAATTCCGGCCGTACGTCGAGGGCGCGAGTGGCGATCGCGCCCCAATCGAAGACGATCTCCGGAGGAACGGCCGGGCCGTCGTCGAGCGGGCGCAGGACGCGGTCGTCGTTCAGCGGCACGCCCATCAGCAACCGCAGCCGGCGATCCGCCGTCTGCACCCCGCCGCCGCCGCGGAACGTGCCGCCGCCGCGTCCGGCGC
This sequence comes from Alienimonas chondri, assembly GCF_013036045.1. GTDB lineage: Bacteria > Planctomycetota > Planctomycetia > Planctomycetales > Planctomycetaceae > Alienimonas > Alienimonas chondri. The sequence goes on along the minus strand of NZ_WTPX01000281.1, from coordinate 2,121 downwards.
CGGTGAAGGTGTATTCGATCGGCCGCCCGGCGAGCGCTTCTTCCACCTCTTCCTGGAACCGGAAGTATTGCTCGCGGACCAGCGCCTCTTTCTCCGCGTCCGACCCGCCCAAGCCTTCGGCACGATCCCGGAACGCTTCCGCGACCACCATCGCCCGATCGCGGGCCTGCCGTTTGGCGTTGAGGTTGCGATAGGCGTACGTCAGTTCCCAATAGGCGTTCGTCACGTCGCTGACGAAGTCCCGCAGGCCGGTTTCGAACTCGGTCTGGCTGATCTCGTGATTCACCCGAGCGATGACGACGCCGTTATAGAACCCTGGCTCGCCGTTCGGTCCGGCGAGGCGGTTGAACGTCACGCCGCCGCCCCGCAGCAGGGGCTGACGGGCTTCAGCCTCGACGTAATTCTCGTAGGCGCTGCGGAACAGGTTCGCGGGGGCGTTGTTCTTGTCGTATTCCGTGAACTGCCGCAGGGCGAAGGCGCTGCCGGTCGCGGTGCGTTTGCGCAGTTCGGACTGCGACGTGAGCAGATCCTGTTGGAACTGTTGCACGCCGCCGCCGGCGAACTGGTTATTAATGATGCGGTCGTTGTTCTGCGCCAGCAGCGACGAGGTGAACTCCGCATCGAACGCGGCCAGCGCCGCCTCCGGGCCGAATCGGGCGTCCGTATATTGCAACGCGGGGTCGAACCGGGTGCGGACGCTATCCGGGTTTCGCAACACCGCGGCGCCCAGATCGCGGGCCACCGTGCTGTTCTCGACCGCGAAGGCGATCGCCTCCTGCAGGGAGATCTCCCAATGTTCGACCGGGGCGTCGGCGTCGCGAATCGTTCGCGGTTTAAAACCGAGCGTGCCGCGGGGATCGTGTTCCGTGGCCGCGGCCGGGATCACGTCCGGGACGCGGGGAGCCTGCGGAACCTGCTCGAGCGCGACGTTGCGGTCCGCCCCCCTCAGCCGGAGAGCGTCGACCGTCGTGCAACCGACGCCCGTCGTCGTTAGTCCCGCCAGGCACAGCGTCCCCAAGGCCCGCCGCCAACGACGGGCTGCCGCCGTTGAAATACGGTCGGCGGGGGCCGGTCGAATTGCGGACATGGGGTCGGGGGGGAGAATGCACGGCGGGCGCGGTGGGGCCGCGGATGTGCAGGGAGAATCGGCGCGGCGGCGGAACTGGCTTCATCGGAACACACCGAACAACCGGCGGATTGACCGGAAGCGCCGTCAAAGTCGCCGCCGCGATGCCCGCCGATGAGGATGGTTCAGTGCAATATCCGACGCGACGGAGGCGGCCGTCGCATCATCTCAAGCCGATGCGACAGCCGAGGTTTGCGTCGATCAGCAGGGCGGAGAGGATGGGGGCGCTAGGCTCCGCCCCCATTCGTTCGCCCCCGAATCTCCCGGCCCGCTGAGCAACGCCCCGCCCGCCGCCGGTTCTTCTTCGGGATCGAATCATTCGTCCGCGAACCAATCGTCCCCCGCATCCGTCCCGCCGCCGGGCGGGTGGGCGGACGTGGAACGGATGTTGGACGAAGCCGCGGCGCTGGTGCGGGCCGATCTGCCCCCGGCCGCGGTGGACGCCGCGTTCCTCAATCGGTTGCAACGCGGCGCCCGATCCGCGGGCGCCGCGGTGTGGGAGATCGACGGCGACGAGGCGCATTGCGTCGCGGCGAGCGGAGCGCTCTCCGAAGCCGTCGATCGGTCGGCGCTGATTCGCTCCGCGGCGGACAACCCGGCGGCGATGGTCCCGCCGCTCTCCGATCTCTCTAAAGAGGGCGCCGGCGGCAACCCGACGCCGTTCACGCTGGCTCTCTGCCCGATCGCGCTGCAAGGCGGCAGGGGCGGCGCGGTGGTGGAAGCGGCGTTTGATCCGGCGGAGGTCCGCGGCGGGGAATTGCTGGCGTTGGAGGCCGTCCGGGCCTTCGCGGAGATCTGGGAGGAGGGCCGCACCCGTCGCGAACTGGCCCGTTTGCGGGACGAACTGGCTCGACAGCGATCCGCGGCGGCGTTCGCGGCGCGGCTGCATGCGGCGGGGGGGCTCGCGGCGACCGAACGCACCCTCGCCGACGGAGGTCGAGCCGCGCTCGGCGTCGATCGGCTCACCGTCGCCGCCCCGTCGACCGGGACGTTCT
>NZ_WTPX01000280.1 GCF_013036045.1 Alienimonas chondri | reverse complement strand
GGCGGCGTGTATTCGCCGTCCGGACGGTCCGGGGCGGGGGCCGGTTCCATCGGGGAGGTCGGGTCCGGCAGGGCGAAGGCGTCGCGAGGAGTCGCGGTCGAGCCGTCGCTCACCCCGTCGGCCTGTTCCTCGTCCGTATCGTCCGCGTTCGCTTCGCCGGCGTTCTCCGATTTGAAGTCGAACGGTTCAGGGGCGGGCGGATCCGGCTCAGCGAGGCTGCGGCCGGTCGCTTCCTGCAACGACCGGCTGATCTCGATGCTCCGCTTCACCCCGCCGTCGGCGACGAACGTCAGCACCGGGGTGTAGCGGGTCTCCAACCGCTCCGCGATCTTCGCCTGGAAGAACCCCTTGGCACTTTCGAGACCCTCGATCGCCCGGTCCTCCGCGGCTTCATCGCCCAACACGGACACGTACACCTTGGCGGTGCGGCCGTCGGGGGCGACGTCGGCATCCAGCACGGTCACGCCCCGCACGCGCGGGTCGCGGATGCGGAACAGCACCTGCGTGCTGACCACTTCCCGGACCGCCCGGTTCAGCTTCGCCAGTTTTCGGGACTTCGCCAACGCGGGGGGACGGGTGGAAGGTGAACGTACGGGGTGGAAGGGGCAAGTTCACGCCGAGGCTCCGCGGAGCCTCGGCGTGCCGGAAAGCGGGCTTACCGGCCGCGACGACCGCGGAACTGGCGAACGACCGGCTTGGGGGCGTCCGGGTTGGTCGGGGCGTCCTCGCCGAGCGCCTCGGCCTCGAGGGCGGCCAGTTCGCGGGCCTGCTCGGCGGCTTTCGCCTCCGCCTCGGCCTGTTCGAGCGTCCGCTTCACTTCCTCGACGCGGTACGCCTCCAGCAGGTCGCCTTCGCGAACGTCGTTGAACCGCTTGAGCCGGATACCGCACTCAAAGCCCTCGCGGACTTCCTTCACGTCGTCCTTCTCGCGGCGAAGCGAGGCGATGTCGTAGTCCCCGATGACTTCCTGATCCCGCACCACGCGGCAGCGGTTGTCCCGGGCGATCGTGCCGCCCAGCATCCGGCAACCGGCGATCGTGCCGAACTTGGAGGTCTTGAAGGTGGCCAGCACCAAGGCGCGGCCGGTGGGAATCTCCCGCTGCTCGGGTTTGAGCAACCCTTCCAACTCGCCGCGGATGTCGTCGATCACCTCGTAGATGATCTGGTAGTCGCGGATCTCGACGCCCTCCCGGTCGGCCAACTGCTCGGCCTTGCCGTCGGTCTCCGTGTGGAAGGCGATGATGACCGCCGCGGAGGCGTCCGCGAGGCTGACGTCGGATTCGTTGACCGGACCGACGCCGCTGTGCTTGAGCCGCACGCGAACCTCGGGGTTGTCGAGCTTCATCAGCTCGGCCTTCAACGCCTGCAGCGAACCCGGCGTGTCCGCCTTGAGGATCAGCGGCAGATCGGTCGTCTCGGACTCGCCGCGAGCGGCGGCCATGATCTCCTCGAACGTCTGCGGACGCTGGTTCATGCTGGCCAGCTCCTCGCTGCGGCCGACGAACTTACGGCTCTCGGCCAATTCGCGGGCGTCGTCGAGGCTCTTCAGCACGAAGAAGTGGGCGCCGGCTTCGGGCACTTCGTCCAGCCCCGACACTTTGACGGGGGTGCTGGGACCGGCCGATTTGATCGGCCGATCCTGATCGTCGTACATCGACCGCACCTTGCCGTAGGCGCTGCCGCACAGCACGACGTCGCCGACTTTCAACGTGCCGTTCTGCACGATGAACCAGGAGACCGGCCCGCGGCCTTCGTTGCGGAAGGCTTCGAGGCAGGTGCCGACCGCGTCGCGGTCGGGGTTCGCCTTGTACTCGTTCAGTTCCGCGGTCAGCTGGATCGTCTCCAGCAGGTCGTCCAGGCCTTGGCCGGTCTCGCCGGAGGTCCGCACGACTTCGACGTCGCCGCCCCATTCCGCGGGGAGCACGTCCTGATGGGCCAGCCCCTGCAACGCCTTCTGTTCGTCGACGCCGGGCAGGTCGATCTTGTTGAGGGCGACGATCATCGGCACCTCCGCCGCTTTCGCGTGGGAGATGGCCTCTTCGGTCTGCGGCATGACGCCGTCGTCGGCGGCGACGACGAGGATGACGAGGTCCGTCACGTTCGCCCCGCGGGCCCGCATCTCGCCGAAGGCGGCGTGACCGGGGGTGTCGACGAAGGTGACGGGTTTGCCGTCGTGCGTCACCTGGTACGCGGCGATGTGCTGCGTGATGCCGCCGGCTTCGCCCGCAGCGGTGTTCCCGCTGCGGAGGCGGTCGACCATCGTGGTTTTGCCGTGGTCGACGTGGCCGAGGATCGTGACGACCGGCGGACGGGGCGCCAACGCACCTTCGTCCTCGTCCATCTCCAGCAGCGCTTCGAGTTCCGCCTCGAGGTCGCGGCCGGACTTGATCTCCAGTTCGACGCCGAGCTCCAGCGCGATCTCGAGCGCTTCTTCCTCGGTGAGCGAGTCGTTCATCGTGGCCATGCGGCCGGCCTTGAACAGCACCTGCAGGATGCTGTTCGCGGGGCGACCCATGTCCTCCGAGAGGCTCCGCACCGTGATCGGCACGGTGGCGACGGCTTCGTTCTCGTATTCAACCGGCGCCCGATTGCGGCTGCGACGGCGACGCATGCCGGGCGGGAAGCCCCCGCCGGCTCGCGGACGACGCCGGCGACGCTGGTCTTCGACCCGTTTGAGTTGTTCGAGCCGGCGCTGTTCCAGCAGGCTCTTGGCGTCCGCCTTGCCGGCGCCGCCGCGGAGGGCGCTTTTCCGTTGGCCGGTCGCCACGCCGATGACGTGACGGGACAGCGGACTCTGGCTGTCCATCATCTCCTTGGTGAGCCGCACTTCGGGCTTCTGAGCCTTCGGCTCGTCCGAGGGCTTCGCCTTGCCCTTGTTGCCCGGACGAACCGGGGCGGCGGGTTCGGGCGGACGAGCGACCGCGGGGCTGGCGATCTGCGGACGCTTCCGCTCCCGCGCTTTCTTGGTGGTCTGAACGACGCCGATCGCCGTCATCTCCCGGGGACCGCTGCTCCGCATGCGATCGCGAAGCGAACCGCCCGGCTTGGCCGGCCGCTGCGGAGCCGCCGGGGCCGCGGGTTTGGCCGGCTCGGAGGCGGCGGCCTTGGTTTCCGGCGGGGCCGCTGCTGGCTTCGGAGC